>NZ_JBEXKU010000004.1:0-153896 GCF_040609575.1 Streptomyces sp. NPDC004647
GCACCTTCCGGGCCGACCGCGACGCGAGCGTCTTCGACAACCTGGAGAAGGCAACGCACACCGGCCTGTGGTGGCCCGACAGCGACGCCTTCAAGGCGGTGCTCGACGGAATGGCGGAAGCCTGCGCGCAGTACGAATCGAATGCCATCGACGGCGACGCGGCCGCGGACCGGATTATCCGACTCGTCCGGGAATCCGAGGCAGTGTCTCCGGGATTCGGCTGGAAGGACGGGAACCGCCGGTTCATCTATCCCGACCGGCGCCAGATGGCCGCGTTCCTGGATTGGGCGGCGGCATCGCCGCTCCCGGGACTGAGCACCCTCGGCCGGGAATGCCTGCAGGCGCTGCGCAAGGCAGGCTTGGTGCCCGCCCCCGCCGCCGGAAGCCGGTGAGCGGCATGTCCATGCGCGATGGGCTCAGCACCCAGGAAGGGGAGTGTAAAACTAACGGCGGATCTGCCGATCAAGGAAGAGACGCCAAGTGACTGAGCAAAGCGTTGCGTTGAAGTCGGCGGGGACCGTCGAGCAGGGGTCGCCGGCGGGGGCCGCTGATGACCAGCTGGTCTCGATGCTGGTGGATCGGGCCCGGTCGCAGGGCCTGCAGCTGACCGGGGAAGGCGGGCTGCTGCAGCAACTCACCAAGCGGGTGCTGGAGTCGGCTCTGGACGGTGAGATCGCCGACCACCTCGGCTACGGCAAGCACGATGCGGCCGGGAAGAACAGCGGCAACAGCCGTAACGGCACCCGCGCCAAGACCGTGCTCACCGAAGTCGGCCCCGTAGAGGTGAAGGTGCCGCGGGACACCGCCGGCAGCTTCGAACCGCGGATCGTGAAGAAGCGCCAGCGGCGCTTGACCGGCGTGGACGAGATGGTGCTGTCGCTGTCGGCGAAGGGCCTCACGCACGGCGAGATCTCCGCGCACCTGGCCGAGGTCTACGGGGCCGAGGTGTCGAAGCAGACGGTCTCGAACATCACCGACAAGGTCATGGAGGGCATGGCCGAGTGGCAGAACCGGCCTCTCGACCGTGTCTACCTGGTCCTGTTCGTGGACGCCATCAACGTCAAGATCCGCGACGGGCAGGTCGCGAACCGGCCAGTCTACGTGGTCATGGGCGTGACGGTCGAGGGCCACCGGGACATCCTGGGAATTTGGGCGCCCCGGCGGAGCGTCCATGGTCGCCACCGTGGCGCCGCCAACCGCGCCGCACTGACTGGAACAAGGAGTACGCCCATGGCTTGGGTGGAAATGGGCCCGGTCAACGAGTTCAGCCAGCGGGCGAACGCCTCAGTACTGGCCGCGCCGACCGCGAGCCCGCTGCCGACTTCGCCTTCTTCCTCCACGACCCGTCCGAGCTGGACCAGGCCGCCAAGCGTTTCCCGCTTACGCCTGACGAAATCACGCTCCTCAACCCCAACACCGGGACCTGCCCGGTCTTCCGCTCCCGCCGCGACGCCGAAATTACCCTCGGCATCTACCGCCGCGTCCCTGTCCTCATCAAGGAGGGCAGCCACGGCAACCCCTGGGGCGTGTCGTTCATGCAAGGCCTTTTCAACATGACGTCCGACTCCCACCTCTTCCACACCCGCGCCGCCCTCGAAGCCGACGGCTGGACCCTCCGCGGCAACGTCTTCACCCGCGGCAAGGAGCGCATACTCCCGCTCTACGAAGGTCGGATGGGCCACCAATATAATCACCGATTCGCTGACGCGACCGGCTCGCACGAGTCGACGATTGCTGAACTGAATGCCGCAGACTTTGTCGTTCACCCGCATTACTGGATCTCTCTCGCGGAGACACGCAAGCGTCAAGATCGACGCAGATTCGAATGCAGAACGGGAATGCTGGGTCATCGACGAGTGGCGCGCAACAACGACGAGCGCACGTGCATCTCAACGATCATCCCATGGGGAGCAGCTTCCTACGGATGGATTCTCTCAGCAGGCCCCTCCGCCAAGCATCTCACCTGGTTGGAAGCGTCATTCAACTCTTTCCCCTACGACTACGCCTTGCGCAACAGTCTCAGTCAGCCGAGCGTCCCGCAAATTACATCAGAGCAAGTTCCTGTACCGACGCCAGAACTTCTTGTGGCCCACGGAAGCTTCATCGGCCCACGTGTCCTCGAACTTACCTACACCGCCCATGACATGGCCCCCTTCGCCGCCGATCTAGGCGACACGGGCGCACCCTTCCTCTGGGACAAGGACCGCCGCATGGTCATCCGGGCCGAGCTGGACGCGCTCTTTTTCCACCTCTACGGAATCAAGCGCGACGACGTGGACTACATCATGGACACCTTCCCCATCGTCAAGCGCAAGGACGAGGCCGCCTACGGCACCTACCGCACCAAGGAGCTCATCCTCGAGATCTACGACGACATGACGACCGCCATCCGAACTGGCAAGCCCTACAAGACCATCCTCGACCCCACCCCCGGTCACGGTCCCCGCCACGCTAAACACTCGGCACGAGACCCGAACCGCGAAACACCCACGTCGGCTCACCCTGAAGGCGGTGAACTCCTGTGACCGAACCCACCGCCTACGAAGTCATGACCAAACGCCGCAAGGGTGAAATCATCCGCGGGCTCCTCTCCGTCTTCGCCGAGCACCCCGACGGCATCCAGGAAGCCGAGGCGGACAAGATCCTCCGAGAGCGTGTCCCTCCCCACCCTTGGGAGCTGATCTCCCCAGCCGACGACGGGCGGGACAGCTACTCGCTCGCGGAGAGCTGGTTCGCGGTCGGTCCGGCGAAATACGGCTGGGTGACCAAGAAGAACGGCGCCTGGGTCATCACCGAGGAGGGTCGACGCATCCTCGCGACGTTCCCCGACCCCGAGGCATACATGGCCGAAGCTGACCGGCTCTGGCGTGAGTGGCATGCCTCGCGCACCGATGGAGGCGAGCGCGCGTGGCTGGTGCGCGGGGCGAACGTCCAAGGCAAGGACCTGGTCCCTACCTGGCTCTCCGAGGGCTTCTGCTCGCTCGCGGCCTCTCGACTCGGCGAGGTCGGCGAAGGCGCCACCAAGGACGAACTGAAGTCGCTCGTCCACGAGCGCTACCAGCACCTCTCGTACAACGCGCAAAGCCTGAAGATCGACGAGCTCCACGCCTTCCTCTCCCGTATGCAGCCCGCCGACCTCGTCGCGACCACCACTGGCGGCCAGCTCTACGTCGGCACCATCACCGGTGCGCCCGAGTACGTCCCGACCGAGGACGGGCGGTCCAACCTGCGCCGTGACGTTGACTGGCACTCGGTTTCGATCGATTACGCAGACCTGCCCGAAGCGTTGCAGGCGAAGCTGTCCGTGCAGCATGACGTCGTCGACCTCACCCAACTGCTGGACGTCGTCGAGGGGCTGTTCACGGTCGAGGCGGCCGCCGTCGAACAGGCTGTCGTCGAGGTTCGGGCCGCACGCGAAGTCGTGCTCAAGGATCCGGATACGGCCCTGGCCGACGAACTACTCGTCCCGCTCGAATGGCTCCAGGAGATGCGCGACCTCCTCCAGGAACGCAAACAGCTCATCTTCTACGGCCCGCCTGGGACCGGAAAGACCTACCTGGCCCAGGCGATCGCGGAGCACCTCGCGGGCGGCCGGGAAAGCGTCAAGCTCGTGCAGTTCCACCCCTCCTACGCCTACGAGGACTTCTTCGAAGGCATCCGGCCCGTCCTCCACGGGGGCGAGGGCGGAACCATCGGCTTCGACTTGCGCTCAGGCCCCTTCCGTAAACTTGTCGACGCCGCCGAGGAGAACCCGGAAACCCCGTACTTCCTGATCATCGACGAGATCAACCGGGCCAACCTTGCCAAGGTCTTCGGTGAGCTGTATTTCGTCCTGGAGTACCGCAACCGTTCCGTCGATCTGCAGTACTCCGGCGATTTCAGCATGCCGTCGAACGTCTTTCTGATCGGCACCATGAACACTGCCGACCGCTCCATCGCCCTGGTAGACGCGGCGATGCGACGCCGTTTCGCCTTCGAGGCCCTGCATCCGGACCAGGAGCCCACGCGCTGGCTGCTCTCCCGCTGGATCGATCGCCACCATCCCGGCCGACAGGACGTCGCTCAGCTCTGGTACGCACTCAACTTCCGTATCGATGACAAGGATTTCAAGATCGGCCCGTCCTACCTGATGCGCGACTCCGCCTACACGGAGGGCGGCTTGGAGCGCATCTGGCGAACCGCAATCCTGCCGCTGCTGGAAGAACACCACTACGGCCAGGACCTCGATATCGAGCAGCGGTACGGGCTGGCGTCGCTGAGACACTCGGTCGTTCCCCAACCCGAGACCACGCAGCCCTCGCCGGAGGAGCCGCAGTGACCCGCCTCGACCTCGTAGAACTCGGCGACTGGACCGACGTCCGGCTCGACCCCGCCACTGGTCAGGCCCTCGCTGCCTCACAGGTCGTCGAGACCCGCCCGACTCCGTACGACGCCGGACTGTGGCAGGTACGGGCACTCGCCAAAGTCGGCGTGGCTAAGATCGCCAGCGTCGAGCTGCGCATCGCGCCAAAGATCCCCATCCGGCGACTGTTCTTCCTGCTCGGCTACGTCCGCAACCCGCGCGGCTGGCGCGAACACCCCGTCGAAGTCGGGGAAGAGAGCGGCCTGCTGCCCGCTCTCGCCTACGCCTTCGAGCGCCAGGCCGACCGCGCGGTGCGCCAGGGAATCCTGCAGGGATACCGATACACCGAGGACGCCCTCCCAGTGATCCGCGGACGGCTGCGCTACACAGACCAGCTCCGCGACTGGCAGGGACTCCCCGTGCCACTCGAGGTGAGCTACGACGAGTTCACCGTCGACATCCCCGAAAACCAGCTCCTGCTCGCCGCGACAGAGCGCCTCCTGCGGCTTGCGGGCGTCGCGAAAGACGTACGCCACCGGCTGCTACGGCTGCGCCTGCGATTCACCGACGTCAGCCGGCTGGTGCGAGGCCGACCGCTGCCGACGTGGAGGCTCACCTCACTCAATGAGCGCTACGAGACGGCGCTGGGCCTCGCCGAGATCGTGCTGCGTGAGGCTTCCATCGAGCACGCCGAGGGCGCCGTCCGCGTGGACGGCTTCCTGCTCAACATGGCCCAGGTCTTTGAGGACTTCATCACCACAGCGCTCGCCGAATCGCTCTCCCCGCATGGCGGCAGGTGCCGATTCCAGGCCACGCACCACCTCGATGAGGACAATCGCATCCGCATGAAGCCCGACCTGGTCTGGTACGACGCCGACCGCCGTCCCCTCGCCGTCGCCGACGCCAAGTACAAAGCCGAGAAACCCGCCGGATTCCCCGATGCCGACCTCTATCAAATGCTTGCCTACTGCACCGCCCTCAACCTGGCCCACGGCCACCTGGTCTACGCAAAGGGCAACGAACCCCAGGCCCAACACACCGTCCGCAACGCCGGAGTGACCATCCTCCAGCACGCACTCGACCTCAACCAGGCCCCGTCCGCTCTCCTAACCAATACCGCCCGCATCGCCAACGAGATGCTCGGCCTGACGGAGGTGATCACCCAGTTACAGCAACAACCACTGATGGAAACGTGATCACTGCGCGAACACGGTTCCCCCGCCACTCCGTCCCACGGTCCTTCGACAAGTAGCGGCAGCAACAACGGCTCCACAGCGCCTCGTCCGACGCGCCCAGCACGGTGCGGGCCCCGTCGTCGCCGTACACCGGGAGGACGCGGCCACGGCTCCCGGCCGGATACTGGGCGGCCGACAGTCATCACGAAGTCACTCCGCTGTCCTCGGAGTGGCCGGCAGCTTGCTCCCGCTCCGCAAGGGACCTCAGGACGTCGACGATGTACCGGGCGTGAACGGAGGGCTTGGGTCCCCATCTGCCGCGCCTGGAGAAGCCAGCGGCTGCGCTTTCGCCTCACTCGTCATACCTTCCAGCATCTCGCCGACGTCCCAGTTATCCGTCACATCAGCTGCTCATTGCGTGCTCGCCGCGCTCGCGTCGACCGATTCGACACCGAGCCCCGGACAGGTAGCTTGCCGTCGGCGCTCGTCACTTACCGCCTCGGGGGAACGGCACCAGCCGTGCCCGTCCCTCAACCGCCACCGTGGCATAAATCCGCAGGTCAGCGCCGTCTCCACGACCAGCCATGTTTTGTGGCTCCTGCCGAGGGCTCGAACCTGCGGCTACGGACGCTCATGTCCCAGCAACCCCCACTTGACCATTCGTCAGCTTCGACCCTCAGGGTCCGGCGACAGTCGGCACGGGCGTCGGATCCCCCGTCGCATGATGAAGGTAGCGGCGCTTGCCGGATCATCACAGCCGTCTACGGCGCTTCCGACTCCGGGAGTCAACAGATGACGATCGTTGATAAGGGGCATTACCTCGTCTTGAACCAAGCCAACGGCTGTGGACGCCACCCGTCATGCGCCGTGACCTGCACGCTTGTCTCGCCGATGCTTCGCCTCCGCGTTCACCGACCCGTCGATTGGGGCGTCGCGTGGGAGCAACGTCGATCTCGGAATCAGTAAAGGGGCATGGAGTAGAGAAAAGGGGCAATTGACTCCCGGCCACCACGGTGCACACACGTCCACCAACCGCGAACGGGCGACCAACGGCTCCCTACTGTTGACGACCGCGCACCACCACCGCGAACGGCCGGACACATCGACCGGACCGGGCGACGGACGAATCGGGCGCGATTGACACCTTGGGAGCATGGGAGCACGAGCGTTCCCAGAGGGCTCCCACATGGGAGCAAACATTCATACGACAAAGGCCGCTCCCGATGATCGGAAACGGCCTCTGACCTGCGAAAACACCGTCGGGACGACAGGATTTGAACCTGCGACCCCTTGACCCCCAGGCACACCAAGCATCCACATGTACTGGGTTGCGCCACACCCTGACCTGCTTCGCACGTCCGTGACAGTCCCAGGACGTCCACCACGGTCCGCGCGCGTTGTCACTCAGATCGTCACGCAGCCACCGACGAGGAAACCGAAGCCCCCTACTACGCGACTGCGACATCCCGAAGCCCGCTTGCCGACGGCTGGGACGCCCAGCGATGTGGCACCTTGCCCCTAGGAGCCCACTGCCTGCAAATACAGCCAGCTGAGCGCACTTGACCCCCAACACATTGCAGGAGCTGTTTCTACAGGTCAGAGTGCATATGACGCACGCTACGTTGTTCGGCTGAGCTGGCGTTGTTCGGGTGCGTGCTTAGCGTGTGGTCCCAAAGTGGTCCCACCGCCCGGACAAGCTGCGCATGCATATCGCCCAGGGGAGCGCTCCAGGCGCTCCGGCAGCAGCGCCGGCGGCCGCTCCGGCAGGTCAGAATGTAGCGTCCCGTCTGGCGACGCTACACCAGCTGCGTGCGGCCGAGGCAATCACGGATGCGGAGTGCGCCCCTGTGCGCCCTCTGTGCTGATTTGCAGTGTCATGATCTGGAACGCGCGGCGACGAGGGCTCGTTGGGTCAAGCGCTAGTACGGCACGACGCCGCCGCAGTGGCGGGTCCTCGCCGGGCAGGTAAGAGGTGATTCGTGATCAGCAGGTATCTGGTGCGCAGCATCACCAAAAGAGCGGGCGATCTCCGCTGTGAGCGCTGGCATCTGCAAGGGGATCCCAGGAGCGGTAGGTAAGGCGATCGGCGGTCCAGTGGGTGGCGTTGTCGGCGCGGCAGTCGGAAGTCTGGCGGAGGACGCCGTGAACGACGTGCTGACTGAGGCAGTCGACACCACAATCGCGGCCGTCGAGCTCGTCGCCGATGTGCACCATGTGGCGACGAACCTCGACTTCTACGCGAAGGTCTACGCGGCCAAGCAGATAGGCAAGATGAAGGAAGGCCCCGGCAAGCAAGTCGCTGCGGGGGCGGCAAGTTGGATTCTAGACTAGGGCATCACGGCGAAGGCTCCGACCAGGTGAGTTGGTCGGAGCCTTCGTGTGTTGGCTGGTCAACCTGCTTTTGGGCGGGCTGATCTGCCACGAGTGTTACACAGCCAGACGCGGATGGTGCCGGGGCTTGATGCCGGCGGCGAGCTGGGCGGCGGCAGTGTCGACGAGGACGCATCAAGCCATGCTGCCCGAATCACGCTACATCTTGAGGAGGTCGTCGAACTGGGCGTGGGAGCCGTCGATGAAGTTGCCCTGGCGCGCGACGATCCCCCCTTGGGGACCATGGATGGCCAGCTCCGGGAAGATCTCGATATTCCGGGAGATGTATACGACCTCGCCTTCCGCGAAGAAGTCGCTGTCGGCATACATGACGGTGTCACCCAGACCGAATGGCTTGCCGACACGGTCACGGCATTCAGACATTTCGTCCTCCTTTGGTTCGCTTCTGCTTCCAGTGTGTGAACCGTCTTGGCAGGCTGCATCTCAGCGCGTGTCCGCTTCGCGTGTGCGGCGGGGAGGGGGTCCGTAGCCTTGAGGGGTTTCGGTGCCGGGCGAACCCCTGCTTCCGTGGCCTCCTGGCAGGGGTGTTTCCGCTGATCAACTGGCCTGTCGGGGGTTAGGAGGTGATCAGGGAGAACTCCCTGCCTCCCTGTGGCCTCCCCTTAATCCTCGTCGCTGCCGTCGGGCGGGTCATTGAGGGCTCGGACCACCTTCTCGGCGTCGAGGACCATACGGCCGTCGGACTTGTACAGCGCTGCGTCGGGCTCGTCCAGAGGGATGAAGCGAAGTCGCCTCCGGCTCCTCCGCCTTTCCCAGTCGGCTATGCCGACGGCTGCAACATCCTGGGGGCCGCCCCCCAATGTTGCAGCGCTCTACCCGGACAACCGGACACCATCACTTCGGGCTGTCCGGTTCATTAGTGCAGGTGAGCGCCCCGACCGGACAGTCGGACAGTTGGGACACCTTCCGGATCCGCGCGCAGCGGACCGACGCCCCTGGGGGCCGCCCCCCAATGTTGCAGCGCTCTACCCGGACAACCGGACACCCTCACTTCGGGCTGTCCGGTTCATTAGTGCAGGTGAGCGCCCCGACCGGACAGTCGGACAGTTGGGACACCTTCCGGATCCGCGCGCAGCGGACCGACGCCTGTCCAGCTACTGAACTTCGCCGCGTGACGTCGCCAGCACGTGCCTCGGCCTGCGCCGAAGGGCAACCGCGACACTCACGGGTGTCCGCGCAGGTCAGAAGGCTTGCAGTGACACTGTGACAGGTGTGACACCCCCCACTGTTGCAGCCCGTACGGACCGTACCGCCGTGCTGCGGCACCGTGGCAAGCTTGCAGAGTCCGCCCGTGATGAGGGGAGAGCACGTGTCGGAGGCCAGTCCGAGGGGGACATACTTGATCATCGCTGAGTCGCTGCGACAGGGAGTCGAAAGCGTGGACGCGGCGGCGACCCTGCCATCGGAAGCGGCGCTGATGGCTGAGCACGGTGTCTCGCGGACGACTGTCCGGCGTGCTCTGCGCGTGCTGGCGGATGACGGGCTCATCGAGTCGGCCCCCGGAGTCGGCTGGCGTCCGGTGCGCGGATTCGTGACGGACCGGCGTCCGCTCGTTGAGCGCGTCGCCGGCGTGGTCGCGACTGACGGTCTCGCCGTCGGGGACGCCTTCCCCTCTGAGTCCGCGCTCTGCCAGCGGTTCGGAGCCTCGCGGACGGCCGTACGCAGCGCGCTGGCCCACCTGGAGGGGCGGGGCGTGCTGGCGACGTCTCACGGCCGCGGGCGCACCGTACGCGCTCTGCCCGACGCGGACCCGTCTGCGTAGGCTGCTTGGAATGGGACTCACACAGTGGGCGTACACCCTGGCGGAATCGCTGCTCGCCGAACCGCTGCCGCGACGCTGGGCACACTCTCAGGGCGTCGCAGCGCGCGCGCATGCCCTGCGGCCCATCCTCGGCCCGGACGCCGAACTACTCGAAGCCGCCGCGATCCTGCATGACGTCGGGTACTCGCCCGCGCTCGTGGTGACGGGCTTTCACCCGCTGGACGGCGCCCGGTACCTCCGGGACACGGAGGATGCGGACGAACGCGTCACGCGGCTCGTGGCGCATCACTCGTGCGCTCTGCTCGAAGCCGAACTGCGCGGACTGCGGCACGAGTTGGCCGCTGAGTTCGAGCTGGAGCGACCGGACCTCGTTGATGCCCTCATGTTCTGCGACATGACGACCACGCCGGACGGGACGCGGACGACGCCGACCGCGCGACTGGACGAGATCGCGGAACGCTACGGGCCGGAGGACCTGGTGACGCGGTTCATCCGCGCCGCGGCCCCGGAGATCCACGCGGCGGCCAGCCGCGTCGAACGGCGCGTGAGCGAGGCTGAGAGCGATTCAACCGATGTAGGGATCGGTGCGTGAGTCGTCCAGGCCGTGCGTAATGCGAAGCCGCATGGATGGGTGAATCTCAAGGTTTTCCAGCTGCGACAAATTCACCCATCGCACTTCTTTGGACTCTGAGCTAGTGCGGAGTTCTCCACTCACTGGGCGTGCTCGGAAGCAAATTGAGAATTGTTGGCGCACCTCTCCGTCGTCATAGGCCATGACGTGACGAGGATCGGTGTAGAGACCGCTGACGGATTCGACTTCCACGCGGATTCCAGTCTCCTCCTCTACTTCACGGATGACGGTCGTAGCGACGTCCTCACCGATGTCGTGCCCCCCGCCGGGAAGTGCCCACAGGTCGTTATCCGTCTTGTGGATGAGGAGCAGCCTCCCCGCTTGGTCGCGAACGATCGCGGTTACGGACGGCACGACGGAGTTGGCCGCTGGGGCGTTGGGATCGTTGAAGTAGTCGACGCGGCTCACTGTTTATGCCTCAGCAATCGCTAGGTGAGGAGATGGGACGGGCGGACTCCCAGACGCGTTCGATGCTCTCGACGTACGTGTCGAAGAGTTCGCCACCGGGGACGCGTTGGAGGTGCAGAACGGGCGCGAGGTAAGCGCCGACCCCGTAGACGTGGCCGTTCGCGAGCATCTCGTCATCAGCTCGATAGATCGAGTTGTAGAGCGTAGTCGAGTGCAGCCGGAATTCGACGCCTGAGAGCCCGAAGAGAGCCCCGTAGTTCACGAGAGCATTCCGAATCTTGCTCCCCATCGCGGGCCCTATTCCTTCATCCTCGCCGCGCTGTGCGACGGCCTCAGCGCCGACGTCGTGGACAAGTGGCTTGCCAGCAAGGCCAAGACCCACAGCACCCGGACAGTGCGGCTCATGCACTCATGTCTCAACCGCGCGGTGAAGAGAGCGATGGCCAGGGACAAGGTCAAGCGCAACGTGGTCGAACTCTGCTCCATCCCGCGAGGGTTGGAGGGTCGGCCTTCCAAGTCGCTCACGTTCAATCAGGCTGATGCCGTGCTCATCGCGTCGGAACGGTCGACGCTGCACGCGTACCTCGTGGTAGCCCTCCTCACGGGCGCGCGCACAGAGGAACTGCGGCCGATGACGTGGGGCCACGTTGATCTGGAGGGGGACACGTCGGTGTCTCCCTTGGTCCCGCCCCACATCGCTGTGTGGCGCTCTGTGCGGGCCGGAGGCGACACCAAGACGCGGAAGTCCCGGCGCACGCTGGCACTGCCGGAGCGCTGTATACAGGCGCTGCGCATGCACCACGAGCGCCAGGGGTGGCAGCGGCTCGCCGTAGGCGACCGCTGGCAGGAGCACGGGCTGGTGTTCACCTCGGCCGTAGGCACTCCCCTGGACGCCGCGAACGTCCGCCGGGCGTTTCGGCAGGCGATCAAGGGCGTGGACGGGCTGACCCCGGCAGAGTGGACACCGCGCGAGCTGCGCCACAGCTTCGTGTCGCTGCTCTCGGACCGGGGCATCCCCCTCGAAGAGATCTCGCGGCTTGTCGGCCACTCCAGCACAGCCGTCACCGAGGAGGTCTACCGGAAACAGATCCGACCCGTCATCCAGTCCGGGGCGGTCGCGATGGACCGCATCTTCGGTGGTGACGCGGACCGACAGTCACGCAGTTAGTCACGCACACGCCTCAGGGGCGGCATCCCGTAGAGAGATACCGCCCCTGAGCTGCGTTTGCACCGTCGGGACGACAGGATTTGAACCTGCGACCCCTTGACCCCCAGTCAAGTGCGCTACCAAGCTGCGCCACGTCCCGGTGCCCGTGCGGCCTGGGGTTTCCCCCGGCCGACCGCGCACGAGAACAATACCGCACTCCAGCGGGTGGCTGCCCACCGCGTTCAACCCTGCGGGAGTGCGGACTGATCATGCCGGGATGAGTACGGCTACTCATGTGCGGACCGGGCGGAAGGTCGACGCTACGGGCATGAGGACACCCATCCAGCGGCCCACGACCACGGCGTTCTTCGTTCAGGCCGCGATCTCGTTCGGGATCTCCCTGGCAGCCGTGGCGTACGGCATCGGCAAGCTGCCCGTCGGCGCGTGGGAGCGGGGCTTCATGGCGCTCGGGCTGATCTTCGTCGTGACGTCGAGCTTCACCCTGGCCAAGTGTGTGCGCGACCGGGAGGAGACGGAGGAGGTGACCAGCCGAGTGGACAAGGCGCGGATCGACAAGCTGATCTCCGAGCACGACCCGTTCGACACAAAGAACCTCTGATCCGTGGCTCGGCTGGGCTCCGGCCGGGCGACGCGGATGTTAGCGCCGGTCAGGGTTCTGCGAGTGGACGTCGACCAGCGCATTCACCCCCCCGGCCATCGGCCTCCGGGGAGCGGATCGGCATGCACGTTGTCGCAGCTCCGGGCGCCGCGCGCCCGTCACAGCGGTCCCGGAGAAGTTGCGCGACCTCGTGATCTGCGTGATCCGCGCGGTGTGCGCGGTGTGCGCGGTGTGCGCGGTGTGCGCGGTCGTGGCGCCTGCGTTCGTTGATTCGGAGAGTAGCGCTGTAGGTGCGGAATGTGCTGGGTCGTTTGCGCCGCCTTGGGGCTTTAGTTCCACCGACAGCACCGACGCGCGGCTGCTGCAGACGCACTCCCCCGCAGTGCCGTCAGCGTCAGCCACCTTGGTGAGCGGGAAGCGGTGGCGTGTACCCATCGACCAGTAGCCGCAAGCGGACGCCGGGCCGGAAGTCAGTGACAGCGGCGGCCATGAACACGACATACGCACCGAGCGCGCCGTCAGCACGGCCTCGCGCAGCTGGTCGATCGGGGGTACGAGGGTGGCCCGCGCGCGGGCGGGAGTGGCCGGCACTGGGGTCGGGGCTTGGGCTGGGGTCGGGGCTTGGGCTGGGGTCGGGCAGAGGTGGTCGGCGTGGGGGGTTGTCGGCCACCGGAGCCGGGCGGGCCGGGGGTGGTCGGCTGCGGGAGAGGAGGTGGGGCGGTTTGCGATGGAGTGCCGGGATCCCGGCGTGCCGCCGGCGCAGCCGACTGGTCAGCTGGCGGGGGTCTGCTCGTCCTCCCCGTAGGCCTCCGCCAGCTTGCGTGGCGCCGCCTGTTTCCAGGAGTCCAGCAGGATGGCCCGCAGTTCCTCCTCGTTCTCCACGGCAGCGAGACGTACGCGCAGCCAGGCGAAGTTGTCATCGTGTCCCGGCCGTACGAAGAACTTCTCCGGCTCCGACGTGATCAACTCCTCCCGGTCCTCGATCGGGCACTTGACCCCCATCGAGGCGTCGTCGTCGGCCAGCGAGACGAAGATCTTCCCCCGGACGCGGAAGGTCGGCATTCCCCAGGCGAGCTTCTCCTCCGTCTCCGGCAGCTCGAGCGCGATCCGGCGGACGTCCTCGGCGTTGGTGGCCATCCCGGCCCTCCGTTTCTCCCGACTGCCTCGAACTCGAATCGATCGGCTCGATCGGCTCGACCGGCGTGACCAGTCGGGCAGCTCGACTAGTTCGACCAGTTCGACCAGCCCGACTGGCAGCGATTACCCACTGCCACCGACCGTAACGCCCGCCACTGACAACGACCCCGCTCAGCGCGACCTCAGGTGTGCTTGTTCAGCCAGTCCAGCAGGTCGTGCTGCACCTCGTCCCGGTTCGTCTCGTTCAGGATCTCGTGCCGGGCGTCCGGGTACGCCTTCCAGCTCAGGTCCTCGGTACCGAGGTAGCGGAAGTCCTCCAGCAGTTCGTAGATCAGCGTCATCCCCTGATGGCAGGGGTCCTCGGTGCCGACGGCGATGTGCACCGGCAGCCCAGTGGGAATGCGGGCGAGGTTCCGGGGGTCGTTGATCTTGCGTACGGCCCGCACCCAGTCCAGTGCCAGCCCCGCGCTGAACGGGAAGCCGCAGCGCTCGTCCGCCACGTAGACGTCCACTTCGGCCTCGTCGCGCGAGAGCCACTCGAAGCCGGTCCGATGGGTGTAGGGGTCGTTGAACGATGCGAACAGGTTCGGGATGAACGAGGACAGTGCGCTGCGGCCGCGCTGCGCGATCTCCCGCTCCAGGTCCGCGATCGCGCCCTCGGTCTCCGCACCGGGCAGCGAACGGAACGTGCCCGAGAGGATCAGCCCGGCGAGCTCGTCGCCGTACTCCTGTGCGCAGTCGCGAGCCAGCATCGAACCCAGGCTGTGACCGAGCAGGACCAGGGGCGTCCCCGGATGCTCGGCACGCGCCCGGTCGCCGACCGCCTTGAGGTCGGCGACGACGGCCCGCCATCCGTCGTCTCCCGCCACGCCGTAGCCACCGGTCGACGCGGCCGTGGCGCCATGGCCACGGTGGTCGGATGCCACGACGGCATAGCCCTGCCCTGCGAGGAAGCGGGCGAACCGGTCGTAGCGCAGCCCATGTTCGGCGGCACCGTGCGCGATCTGCACGAGCGCCCGGGGGTCGCTGCCCTCGGGCAACCAGGTGTACGTCGCCACGCGCGCGCCGTCGGGCGTCTCCAGATGGTCGGAGCGGTGGGTGTTGTCGGTGCCGGTGGTCCTAGCCGTTCCGTTCGCAGGGCTGCCGTCGGCCGTTCGGTCGGCCGGGACGTCGGCCGCTCCCTCGGCCGCTCCCTCGGCCGCTCCCTCGGCCGCTCCCTCGCCGTTGCTTCCGTTTGTGCCGTTGCTGTTCGCCATGCGGCTCGCCTCCCTATCGGGGCTTCGTCGGAGTCTGCGGCCCCGACGTCACCCTCCCCGGGCCCGCGCGCCTCATGCCTTCCGGCGGGCACGAGTGCAGGGCCCGGGCGGGTGTCCCTTCCCGCATCCCAACCCACCGCACATAAAGGTGAGTTGAGGTGCGGGGCGAAGGCGGGCGCGGGGTCGGAGGACGGAGAACGCGTGGGCTCTCGCCGTGCCCTCGTGCAGTGGCCAGCCCCGCGCCCCGACGCGAGCCGTTTGGGGAGGACCAGTACGTCTCGTCGTACAGGGGAGTGATGCTACGTCAGTGTGCTCGTCAAGGAATCCGGACGAGGTCCGCCCCGTATCGAAGGGACACCAAACAAGAGGTTCTCACCGGCGGCGAAACCCGGCCCAGGAAGACAGTAACCAGTCACCCAGCGGCCGGGACCGAAGAAATCCGCCCTGCGCTAATGGGTGCAAATGCACGGCGGAATTCTCAGGCCCGCCACCACGCCGCTCTCGGAGCAGACGGATAGCAGACAGATAAGCAGCCGAGTAAACTTGAAATGCGTCCAGTAATACGTTTCCGGTAGGTACGTCTCTGGCGCCATTCTGGCACCCCGTAACACGTTCGCGGGTTGCGGATTCCCGATATTCAGTTCCAGCTTCGTCCGCAGCAGCCGCAAGTCCGCCCCGGCACGAGACGCGAGACGCGAGACCATGGCGCAACTCGTGAGACGTTCGTGAGACATCAGGCGGAGGCGCGAAGGCGAGGAGTCCACCATGCCCGATCACACTCAGACCCGAGGGATCGAAGGAAACTTCGTCCAGTGGGGCGACGCCGAGTACGAGAGCACCAGGGCGAGCATGGTGTGGAACGGCCTCAAGCCGGAGCGATACCCCGACGTAATTCTCCGTGCCGCCTCCGAACGGGATGTTCCGGAAGCCATCGCGCTGGCTCGGTCCCGGGGTCTGCGCATCGCCGTACGAGCGGGCGGGCACAGCTGGATCGGATCACCGGTACGCGATGGAGGCATGCTCATCGACCTCTCCGCACTCCGCAGGTGTGCCATCGACGTCTCTTCCGCGACAGCGACCGCACAGCCCGCCATCACCGGACATGAACTCGCTTCCGACCTCGCCCGGCACAGCCTCGCCTTTCCCACCGGGCACTGCGGATCCGTCGCCCTCGGGGGATATCTCCTCAGTGGCGGCCTCGGCTGGAACTCCGGTGTCCTGGGCCCGGCTTGTGCGAGCGTTCGCGAGATCGAAGCCGTGACCGCGAACGGCGAAGTGGTCCGCTGCAACGAGGACGAGAACCCCGACCTCTTCTGGGCGGCACGTGGAGCGGGGCCCGGCTTCTTCGCTGTCGTCACCAGCTTCCGCCTCGGCCTGTATCCGCTCCCAGAGGCGATCATGACGACCACCTACGCCTTCCCTCTGGCGGATACGGAGCGGGTTTCGAACTGGGCCACCCAGACCGCCCGTGAGCTCGATCCGACCGTCGAACTGGTGCTCGTACTCGGTACCGCCGCCCCCGGCATGACGACGCAGTCGCCGAAGCCCAAGGTGATCACCGTGGCCGCCACCGCTTACGCGGATTCCGGGGATACGGCGGCCCAGTCCCTCGAGCCCCTCAACAACTGCCCCTTCGCCGAACGCTCCCTCTCCCGTGCGCTGAACGAACCGACGACCTTCGACGACCTCCACGCCAACTCCGACGCCGTGCTGCCCCGTGAGTACCGCTACGCCACCGACACCGTCTGGTCGGAGACGGACTTGACGACGCTGCTTTCCAAGCTCACTGGCGCGGTCGCCAAAGCTCCCTCCGACAAGTCCCACGTACTCGCCCCCGTATCGTCCGTCTCGCGCGACCGGAATCTGCTGCGCAACATGGCGTTCTCGTTGCTCGGCGACAGCTATGTCGTCCCCTACGCGGTGTGGGCGGACCCGGCGGAGGACGACCTCAACATCCGCTGGCTGCGCGAGGCGGTGCGCACCGTGGAGCCGCTGGGGACCGGGCACTATGTCGGCGAGGCCGACCTCACCGCCGATGCCTCCCGCGCCGAACGGTCGTTCACACCGGACGACTGGCAGCGTCTGCAGACAGTGCGGGGGCAGTACGACCCGGAGGGCGTTTTCCACTCCTACTTGACGCCCTGACCTGACGCCCTGGGAACCTCGGCCTCGACGCCCTGGGAACCTCGGCCGACGGCCCCCACCTCGCCGCGGTTACCGCAGTCACCGCAGTTCACCTCAGTCACCGCATCGATCCGCAGTACCGCCCGCAGTCACCGCATCGACCCGCAGTACCGCCCGCAGTGACCGCATCGACCCGCATCGATCCGCAGTACCGTCCCCAGTGACCCGCAGCGCCCCGGAGTGACCCGAGCTACGGCCCCGCCCCCCGCGCTGCCTCGCGCTCCCCCCGCAGGAGCGAAATCCCATAAGTCGTCAGCTGGGTCCATTCTCCTCCGGCACCGGCTGTTGCAGGGTGTGGTGCAGGACTGCAGAGCGCGCGCGCCTTGAGGAGACGAATGAGCGACGCCCACGACACTCCGGACACTCCCCTCCCCTCCCTCCCCTATTACGAGGACCCCTCCCCCGGGCAGGGCACCCTGCCGCCCCGCGCCTGGTACGCCGCCTCCGACGCCGCCCGGATGAGCCTGAACGGCATCTGGCGCTTCCGGCTGTCCCCGACCGCGACGGCCGAGGACGAGTCCTTCGCCCGCCCCGACTACGACGCCTCGGGCTGGCGCGAACTGCCCGTTCCCGCGCACTGGGTACTGCACGGCCACGGCTCCCCCGCCTACACCAACACCCCCTACCCCTTCCCCATCGACCCCCCGCACCTGCCCACCGAGAACCCGACCGGCGACCACCGGTTCGTCTTCGACCTCCCCGGCCCGGACGGCCCGGATCACTGGGACGGCGAGGCGGTGCTGCGCTTCGACGGCGTGGAGTCCTGCGCCCGCGTCTGGCTCAACGGGGAGGAGCTCGGCACCTTCAAGGGCAGCCGGCTGCCGCACGAGTTCGCGGTCGGCAGGCTGCTGCGACCGGCCGGCAACGTTCTCGCCGTCCGGGTCCACCAGTGGTCGTCCGGCACCTATCTGGAGGACCAGGACCAGTGGTGGCTGCCCGGCATCTTCCGGGAGGTGTCGCTGCTGCACCGCCCCGAGGGCGCGGTCCGCGACTTCTTCGTGCACGCCGCGTACGAACACACGGACGGTACCGGCACCCTCCGCGTCGAGTCCGAGCCCGGAAACGGCCGGATCAGCGTGCCCGAGCTGGAGTTGGACCTCGCAGCCGGAGAGTCCGCGACCGTTCCCGTGGAACCGTGGAGCGCCGAGATTCCGCGGCTCTACGATGCCGTCCTGACGACGGGCGGAGAGCGCGTACCGCTGCGCATCGGCTTCCGCACGGTCACCGTCGAGGGCGGTGTTCTCAAGGTCAACGGACGGCGCATCCTCTTCCGCGGAGTCAACCGGCACGAGTTCCACCCCGAGCACGGCCGGGCCGTCGACCGCGAGACGATGCGCCGTGATCTGCTGCTGATGAAGCAGCACAACATCAACGCCGTCCGCACCAGCCACTATCCGCCGCACCCCGCCTTCCTCGACCTGTGCGACGAGCTCGGGCTCTGGGTGATCGACGAGTGCGATCTCGAGACCCATGGCTTCCACGCGATCGGCTGGCGCGGCAACCCGGTGGACGACGACCGCTGGACCCCGGCGCTGCTCGACCGCGCCGCCCGGACGGTCGAACGGGACAAGAACCACCCTTCCATCGTCCTGTGGTCGCTGGGCAACGAGTGCGGTTCGGGGCGCGGGCTGACCGCCATGGCCCAGTGGATCCGCGACCGCGACCCGCACCGCCCGATCCACTACGAGGGCGATCAGTCCTGCGCGGACACGGACGTCTACTCCCGCATGTACGCGGACCACGCCGAGGTCGAGCGGATCGGGCGGTGCTCCGAGACCCCGTGGGGGGACTCGGAGTTGGATACGCGGCGGCGGGCACTGCCGTTCATCCTGTGCGAGTACGCCCATGCGATGGGCAACGGGCCGGGTGGCCTGAAGGATTACCAGCGGCTGTTCGAGACGTACGAGCGCTGCCAGGGCGGTTTCGTCTGGGAGTGGATCGACCACGGCATCGCCCGCCGCACTGAGGACGGGCAGCGGTGGTTCGCGTACGGCGGGGACTTCGGCGAGGAGCTGCACGACGGGAACTTCGTCTGCGACGGCCTGCTGTTCCCCGACCGCACCCCCTCCCCCGGCCTGGTCGAGTACAAGAAGGTGATCGAGCCGGTCCGGATCGAGGGCGACGGAAAGGCCGGCACCGTACGGATCACCAACGGGTACGACTTCGCCGACCTGGCCGGGCTCTCCTTCCTCTGGTCGTACGAGGTCGAGGGAGTCCCGGCGGCGGAGGGGGAGTTGGCGGTTCCGCCGCTCGGGCCCGGCGAGTCGACGGAGCTCAAGCTGCCCGCGCCGCCGGCCCCGGCGCCGGAACGTGCGGGCAGCGAGGCGCTGTGGACCGTACGGGCCGTGCTCGCGTGCGACACCGGGTGGGCGGGGGCGGGGCACGAGGTCGCGTGGGCTCAGCTCCCGGCCGCCACGCGCGTCCCGCCGCGGGCCCCCGTTGCACTGGCCGTCCCGCGCCGGGGTGAGGGGAACCTCCTGGTCCTCGGCCCCGGCACGTTCGACGCCGCCACCGGCGCACTGCGCTACCTCGACGGCTTCGAGATCGTGGCACCCCGGCTGGATGTGTGGCGGGCTCCGACGGACAACGACGAGGGCGCGCCCTGGCAGCCGGACTTGCGCATGGGCCCGGTCTGGCGCGGGCTCGGCCTGCACCGCATGCAGCACCGGGTGGTCTCGGTACAGGCCGGGGAGGCGGAACTGGTGGTCCGTACCCGGGTCGCGCCGGCAGCCAACGACCTGGCTCTGGACACGACCTTCCGCTGGAGCGCGGACGGAGACGGAGACGGAGCAGCGGTTGCGGATGCGGATGCGGATGCGAATACGAATGCGGATCGGGACAGGGGCGGAGTCGGAGGCAGGAAGGGGCGCGTGCTGCGGCTGAACGTGTCGGTGACGCCCGAGGGCGTATGGCCGTGCCCGCTGCCACGGCTCGGCGTGCGGCTGGGCGTGTGCGAAAGCCTCGGACGCGCCGAGTGGTACGGCGGCGGTCCGGGCGAGGCGTACCCGGACACACGGTCCGCCTCCCGGATCGGCCGCTGGGCCATGCCGGTCGACGCGCTGCAGACCCCGTACGTCCGGCCGCAGGAGAACGGCGCCCGGGCCGATGTCCGGTGGGCGGAGCTGCGCCGCATCGACGGCACGGGGCTGCGGATCGAGGGCTCCCCCGCCTTCTGGTTCACGGCCCGGCGCTGGACGAGCGAGCAGTTGGACGCTGCCGCGCACACCCCGGATCTGAGGCCGGGGCCGGCGGTGTGGGTGAACCTGGACCACGGGCTGCACGGCATCGGCAGCCAGTCCTGCGGACCCGGTGTGCTTCCGCAGTACGGGCTCGCCGCGGCACCCGCGTCATTCTCGTACGCCTTCTCGACGCTGGAGGAACCGGACGCCGGTTAGGACGTGGGGCCGACTGGTCCGACGCATGGCGCCGCCCGCGGTACGCCGCCCACCGCCCACCCCGCCTGGCGTGCGCCGTCCGCCGTCGGACGGGCTAGGACGACGGTGCGGTGGCGGTGGCCGGTCCGGCGGAGGAACCGGAGGCCGTGCCGGTCGCGGAGCCGTCGGCCGGGGCGGTCGTAAAGCCCTCGGACGCGGAGCCGGCAGCGGCACCGGCCGTGGAACCGGCGGCCGGACTGGGCGCAGAGCCGGCGGCCGGACTGGGCGCGGAGCCGAATGCCCCTCCCATGGCCGGTTCGGCAGTCGTGCCGGTGCTGCTCGGCCAGCCGTGCGCGGGCGGCACGGCGACCGCACGCCACCACGGGTCGACGGTCTGGTCGGCAGCGGGTTCGAACGGCGCTCCGGGCCGTGGCACGGCGACCTTCGCCCCGGCCTCCCGCGCCGCCGCCACCGTCCGCTCGGCAGGCTCGGCCCACGGGTGCGGCGCGAGGTTGAAGGTGCCCCAGTGGATCGGCAGCAGCGTCCCGGCCGGGCTGCCTCCGGAGAGGTCGGCGTGCGTCAGCAGCCCCTCCTCCGGGGTCATATGGATCTCCGGCCAGAACTCGCTGTAGGCACCGATCTGGATCATGGTCGCGTCGAACGGGCCGTACTGTGCGCCGATGTCCGCGAAACCAGGGAAGTAGCCGGTGTCGCCGCTGTGGAAGATCCGGTGATCGGGCCCCGCCACCACCCACGAGGCCCACAGGGTGCGCATCCCGCCGCGCAGTCCGCGCCCGCAGAAGTGGCGGGCCGGGGTCGCGGTCAGGGTCAGTGCCCCGACCTGCGTCGACTCATGCCAGTCGAGTTCGGTGATCTGCTGGGCGGCGACGCCCCAGTGCTCCAGGTCCGCGCCGACGCCGAGCGGCACGGCGAACCGTGTTCCCGTCCGGGCCAGCGCGCGGATCGACGGCATGTCGAGGTGGTCGTAGTGGTCGTGGGAGATGACCACCACGTCGACCCGGGCCAGCTCGGTGAGCGGTACGGGTACGGGGTGGAGTCGCCGCGGCCCGACGAAGGTGAAGGGCGAGCAGCGCTCGCCCCAGACCGGGTCGAACAGCACCCGGTGCCCGTCGATCTCGGCGAGCACACTGGCATGCCCCATCCAGGTCAGCCGCAGCCCGGAGGCCGGCGGCTGCCCCCAGTCGGCGGTGTCGGGCCGGTGCACCGGGATGGGGGCGACGGGCGATCGGCCGGCGCGGTCGGCGCGGCTCAACTGGGTGCGCAGTATCGGCATGGCGGAGCCGGGGAGCATGGTGCGGGTGGGGACGGGATTGCGGAACTGCCCGTCGGCGTACTGGGGGGACTGCCGGATGCGTTCCAGCCGCTCTCCGGCCGGGTCCGCGCCGAAGGACGCGGGGCGCAGCCGGGTGATCAGGGAGCGTCGGGGGCTGGATCCGGTCACGGAACCTCCAGGGTGAGGACGTCGGGGAGCGCGCCCGAGGTGGGGCGCACTCCGTACCTTCCATTATGAGCACCGGGAAATAATCTTGGTATATCCCGAGAGCGTCACCGCAGGTCAGGGGGTGAGGGGCGGGCTCCGACGGTGTCCGCTCCGGTCCGCCCCGACCGTTCCGCGGCCCGGGGATGCGCCCGGCTGCGGGTGAAGCGCTCCCCCTCACAACCACGCGCGCCCCTCAGGTACTCCCCTGCCGTCTCATCCTGTTCGCCGGATTTTCGCGCTCCGACAGAGACCGCGCCCAGTTTCGCGCTCCGACAGAGACCGCGCCCAGAGGAGGGAGACAACCGTGCGCGGGGCAGCGGCTCCGCGTCTCAGCTCCGCAGTCATAGAGCTCAGCTATAGAGCAGCGATCCCGGCGTGGTGAGCAGCTCGCCCGTCTCGAGCCAGGTCTTCAGGCCGGAGAGGATCATCGGCCAGCCGCCGTAGAGCTCCTCGTTCGCGCCCTCGCGCAGCTGGTCGTGGGTCACGGTCAGACGGCAGGAGTCGCCGACGGGCTCGATCTCCCAAGTGACTCTCGAGGTGCCCTCGTTCTTCACGTCGTCGCTCCAGAGCGCGATCATGCTCTGGACGAGCCGGCGGGGCGGGTCGACCTCGAGGTTCTCCCCCTCGCCGAGCGGTGCGTCGGCGCGTGGCGAGCTCATCTCGTACGGCGAGCCGGGCGTCCAGTCCGAGGTGACCCCGACACCGAAGTTGTACTTGCTCCTGATCTCGGGGTCGGTGATCGCCTCCCAGAGTCGCTCCGGGGTCGTGCGGATATAGATCTCGAAGATCTTCTCCATGGGACTCTCCAGTGTGCTCTTGAGACCGCTGAGCGCAGCCGCCCAGGGCTCGGCGTACTTGCTCACCCACCGGTCGTGGACGAGCCGGATGGGGACCGGGTTCAGGAAGTGGAGCTTCTCGCGGCCTCGTCGCCTGGCGACCACCAGGCCCGCCTCTTCGAGCTGCTTCAGATGCTTCATCACGCCGAAGCGCGTCATCTCGAAGCGCTCCGCGAGGGCGTTCAACGTCTGCCCGTCCTCACGGAAGAGCTCGTCGAGCAGGCTCCGCCGCGTCGGGTCGGCGAGGGCTCTGAACACTGCGTCCATGCCGTCGATAATAGGTGACCTTTTAGTCACATATCAAGGGTTGCCGAGCCGGTCGGCGTGGGAGCGCCGCGGGCGGGTGGCGATCCCGGGTGGGCGATGATCTCGGGTGGGCGCGATGCGCCGGACTCACCGCCCCCATCTGTGCCCGGCGTTGACCCAGGCGAGCCGCACACTGAGCTCTTCCCGGGGAGTCATTCGCCGGACGCTCTCGGGCTTGGCGTCCCACTGCCGTCCGCCGCCGAGCGGCCTGAGCTGCACAAAGCTGTCAGTGCGCATCAATACGACGCCCGCACGACCCTCGCTGACGTCTCTGGCCAGCTCACCCGGACCGACCACGGACTCGTCGCCCGCGGACCCTGTTTCACCGCTCACCGTCACGGTGCTGGCCCATCCCCGGTACGGGCGGACTCTAACCGGCAATTCATCACTGTGAGTGAAAATTAGGGAAAATCAATCACTCTCTGCGACGAGATCCGGAAGCCGTCCGGGTCGGCGCCCCGCAGACCGGCCGGATCCTCACCGCACCTTGGCGTACGTCCGAGGCTCCATGTCGCCACCAGTGAACTCGCGGTGGAGCCCGCGCCCACCGTCCACCCTCCGGAGTGTGGAGGACGCACCCGCCTCGCACCCGCCCGCGGGCTCGGACTCGGTGACCACCGAGGGGCCCACCATGAGCGTCTCGCCGACCGAGAACAGTTCGGCGCTCGCCTCGCAGTGTCTGCCGTTGACGTCCGAGACGAGGGAGAGGACCGGGCTGCCCACGGGAGCCTGCCGGACGATCATTTGCCGCCCGCCTCCCCCGCCGCCACTCAACTGCTGCTCCCAGGTGCCGAGATAGCCCTCGGGGACGCGCTCCGACCCGGGCACCACCTTCCGCAGCGTGCCGTTGCGGCCCGCGGCGGACCAGGTGAGGGTGGAGGCCGAGCGCAGCTTCAGGAAGTGCTCACCGAGCGCGGCGCACCGGCCCTCGGGCCTGCTCTTGACGACCTTGGTGTCGAGCCGCACCCCGTCGTCGGTGGATACGAGCTTGCCGTCGCTCTTGCACTGGTACGTCCCGCCGAGGCTGATGCTGGTGGCCACCAACTCGCCGATCTCTCCCCGGGAGATGACGAAGCGGCGGTACCCGCCGGTGGGTTCCCCGTCCCGCTCCACGGCCCCCGACCACGTACCGACATACGGTTGGGGAACGGCGGATGCGGATGCCCCTGCGCCGTCGTCGCCCCGACCGCGCAGCGCCGGGAGGGCAGCGGTGCCCGCGACCGCCGCGACGACCACCACCGCGGCGGCGGCCAGCAGGGCCCGGCGGGCCCGCTGTCCCGGGCGCTCAGCGGCCCCGTGGCCGGGCTCGGGCAACGGCGGACCGTGGTGGCCCGCCGGCAGCGTGTAGGTGTCGGCCTCCGAAGCTTCCAGTGCCTCCGAAGACTGCGAGGACTGGGGGAACTCCGCAGCCGCTGAGACGTCCGGTTGCGCCGGCCGCGCGGCGTACGCGGACTGATGTCCGGGCGCTCCGGACGGCGGGGTGTCGGTGTCAAGGAGCCGTACGGCCTGCCGCCCGAGTTGGGCGATGAGCGGAGCGGGCAGCCACGGCGGCGCCGCGGTCCCCGATTCCTCCGGGCGCGTACGCGCCGCGATCTCGTCCGGCGTCGGGCGCAGACCGGGCTGCTTGGCCAGACAGGACGCGATCAGTGCGCGCAACGGTCCGTCCGGCAGCCCGCTCAGGTCCGGATCCTCCTCGGCAATTTTGAACATCACCGCGTGGATCCCGCTGTCGACGCTCCCGAACGGCGTTCTCCCCGTCGCCGCGTAGGCCAGCACCGTGCCGAGGCAGAAGACATCGCTCGCCGCGGTGACGCGCTCGCTCCGTACCTGCTCGGGCGACATGAAGCTGGGCGAGCCCACGACCGTGCCGTCCAGGGTCACGCCGTCCTCCGCGGCGGACTCCAGCGCCCGGGCGATGCCGAAGTCGATGACGCGGGGGCCGTCGATGGTGATCAGGATGTTGGAGGGTTTGAGGTCACGGTGGATCAGACCGGCGCCGTGGATGTCTCGCAGCGCCTGCGCGAGTCCGAACGCGAGGGTCCGTACGGAGTGTTCCGGCAGCGGGCCCCGCCCGTCCTCGGGCGGGCCGCCGACGACCTGCTGTAGTGACGGCCCGGCTATGTAGCCGGTGGCGACCCTGGGGACCTCGGCTTCGGTGTCGGCGTCGAGCACCGGCGCCGTCCACGCGTCGCCGACGCGGCGGGCGGCCTCGACCTCCTGGCGGAAGCGGTGGCGGAACTCGCTCTGCTCGGCCATCCCGGCCTTGATGAGCTTGACCGCCACGGTGCGCCCGCCTCCGGAACGCGCCAGATACACCCGGCCCATGCCGCCCGCGCCGAGTCTGCCCAGCAACCGGTAGTCACCGATCCATTGCGGGTCCTCAGCTGTCAGTGCGTCCATGGCGGGTGCCTCTCCCACGTCACCTGTCCCCCGTTACTCCCCCCATGTCCCACGTGCTTGGCAGCCGAGGGTAGTCGGTGGCCTCGGGCGTCTCTGCAGCGCCCCGGACCAGTGGGATCGTCGCCCGACGGCAGGTGCGCGGCGTGGCGTGGCCGGGATCAGTCCGGCGAAGGGCGGTCCGCGCTGTCGCTGTCCAGACCGCTGACCCGCAGGGTGATGTTGAGGCGGCCGGTGAGGCCGAGAGCCGGCGGGGCGGTGCCCGGGCGGGTGCGCGGCACTCCGTGGTAGGCGAGCCGGGACGGGCCGCCGAAGACGAAGAGGTCGCCGCTGTGGAGCTCGACATCGGTCCAGGGGCGGGTGCGGGTCCGCGTATTGCCGAAGCGGAAGACGCAGGAATCGCCCAGGCTGAACGAGACGACCGGGGCGTCCGACCGCTCGTCGCAGTCCTGGTGCAGGCCCATGCGGGCGTCCGCGCCGTAGAAGTTGATCAGCGCGATGTCGTACGGGGCGGTGCACGGCTGCCCGAACGCGTCCTCGACCGCCCTGCGCGCCAGGTCGCCGAGCCGCTCCGGGAAGGGCTTCACCGGAGCGCCGTCGCCGTCGATCACCATGCGCGCATAGCTGTACGGGAACCAGTGCGGGCCGGGGCACTGCGGACTGTTCCTCACCGCCCGCCCGCAGTTCGGACAGCGCGGCACAACGCCCCAGTGCCAGCCGAGACAGACCTGCCTGACCGACATCTCCGCGCCGCTGAGCAGCCGCACCGTACGCAGCCCCGCGGGCGGCTTCGCCCACTCGCGGCACTCGTCGACCAGCTCGCGCTGCGCGTCGGGATCGAGCCAGTCGGGGGCGTGAACGGCCCCGGGAGCCACTTCGGCGCGGGTGCGGGGGAACAGTTCACCGTCCATCCCTCCATGGTCGCGCACCGGGGCCGGGGGCGGGGTGCGCGGCGTTGACAGGCGCTCCACGCCGTCCGGATACTGAATGACTATTCAGTTGGAGCCGCCAACCGTGCGATCCGCGGTCGCCGTGGTGCGCGGTTCGCGGTTCGCGGTTCGCGGTTCGCGGTTCGCCATACGCGGTGCCACTGCGCCGTTGCCGTGGCTCCGTCGTCGCCGTCGCCGTCGCCGTCGCTGTCTCTGCCGCCGTCCGAGCCTGGGGGCACCATGTCCGTCCTCCCCACCGAGCTGTACCCGCGCACCCAGCGGATGGCCGAGCCACAGGCGGCAGTACGCGGCCGGGCCCTCTCCCGGAGTGTGCGATGAGGGCACTGACGGGCGGTGAGGTGGCCGTACGGGCGCTGGCCGCGCACGGTACGAACCTCGCCTTCGGCATCCCCGGCACGCACAACCTGGAGATCTACCGGCACCTCTCGGCGTACGGGATCCGGCACATCGCGCCGCGCCACGAGCAGGGCGCCGGGTACGCCGCCGACGGCTACGCCCGGACGACCGGCCGCCCCGGCGTCGCGATCACCACCACCGGGCCCGCCCTGCTCAGCATCGCCGCCGCCGTCGGGCAGGCGTATTCCGACAGCGTGCCGCTGCTCGTCGTCTCACCCGGGATGCCGCTGCGCCATCCGCGGCAGCCGGTCGGTCTGCTGCATGAAATGCGCAGCCAGAGCGAGGTGTTCCGGAATATCGCCGCCTTCAGCCACCGGGTCTCTTCGGTGGCGGAGATCGATGCGGCGGTCGCCCGCGCCTTCGCCCTGTTCCGCGGCGAGCGGCCACGGCCGGTGCACATCGAGATCCCGCTCGACCTGCTGGAGTCGGCTGAACCGGTGGGCGCCGCGCGCCGCGCGCCGGTCATCGCGCCCCTCCGGCCCGCTTCTGAGGCCGTACGAGCGGCGGCCACGGCGTTGACGTCAGCGCGCCGCCCCGCGCTGGTATTGGGTGGCGGGTCGCGCAGCGCGGCTGCCGAATGTCTGGCGCTGGCGGAGAAGTTGGGCGCACCCGTGGTGACGACCGCCAACGGCAAGGGTGTCGTCCCGGAGTCCCATCCCTTCTCCGTGGGTGTCGCGCTGCACAGTCCGGCCGTGCGGGAATGGCTGGCGGACTGCGATGTGGTGCTGGCCGTCGGCACGGAGCTCGCGGAATCCGACCTCTGGTGCGAGGGGCTTTCCCTCGGAGGCACGCTGATCCGGGCGGATCTGGACCCGGCGCAGATGTACGCGGGCCTGCCGGCGGGGATCGCGCTCGTGGGCGATGCGCGGGCGGTTCTGACCGACCTGCTGACCGGCTTGCTGCCCGCCACGGACGCGGCGGCCGCAGCCACCGCCACTCCCGCGGCCGCCGGCGCTGCCACTGCCACTGCCACTGCCACTGCCACTGCCCCTGCCACTGCCACTGCCCCTGCCACTGCCCCTGCCACTGCCCCTGCCCCTGCCCCTGCCGCTGCCGCTGAGACAGTCGGTACGGCAGGAACCGGTACGGCAGAAACCGGAACAGCAGAAGCCGGCTCGCTCCCTGACGGTGCCGGACCCGCCGACACGACCGCCTACTTCATGCCCCCCGCCCGTTCGACCACCACCACCGCCGCACCACCCACCACCACCGCCGCCACCGCCACCGCCCTGCGCGCAGCGCGCAGTTGGGAGACCGCCGAGCGCGACGCCCCCTGGCTCCCGTACCTCGCGGCGATCCGGGAGGTCCTCGCACCCGATGCGGTGATCACCTCGGACAGCGCGCAGTGCTGTTACTACGGCGCGCTCCCCCACCTCCCCGTCGACCCGCCCGGCCGCTACCTCCACCCCACCGGCTTCGGCACCCTCGGCTACGCCCTCCCCGCCGCGATCGGCGCGAAGGCCGCGGATCCGCGGCGGCAGGTGATCGCGCTCAGCGGGGACGGCGGACTGCAGTTCACCGTCCAGGAGCTGGGCACGGCCGCTCAGCTCAGGTATCCCCTCCCCGTCGTGGTATTCGACAACGGCGGCTACGGGGAGATCCGCGACGAGATGACCGCCCGCGGCGACTCCCCCACCGCCGTGGACCTCCCCTCGCCGGATCTGGCCGCACTCGCCCGCGCGTACGGCGGCCAGGGTGCCAGGGCCGACACCCCGGGCGAGCTCGCCGACGCCCTGCGGACGGCACTCGACACGCCCGGCCCCACCGTCATCACCGTCCCCGAGGAGAGCGGCCCGTGACCGCCGCAGCCCCCTTTCTCTCCACCAGCTGGACCGACCATGTCACCGGCCGCCAGGGCTTCCTCGTGATCGACCGTCTTGTACGCGGCGTGTGCAGCGGCGGCCTGCGGATGCGTCAGGGCTGCGGGCTCGACGAAGTCGCCGGGCTCGCGCGTGGAATGACGATGAAGGAGGCCCTGCACTACGACCCGACCGCCCGCTACATTCCGCTCGGCGGCGCCAAGGGCGGTATCGACTGCGATCCGCACGACCCGGCCGCGTACGGTGTGCTGGTCCGCTATCTGCGCGCCATGCGCCCGTACATCGAGCAGTTCTGGACCACCGGTGAGGACCTGGGCCTGACCCAGGACCGGGTGGACGAGGCCGTGGCCGAGGCGGGACTCGTCTCCTCCATCCAGGCGGTGTACCCGCTGCTGGACGACGAGGGGGCAGCCCGGCGACGGCTGACCGACGCCTTCGCCGCCGACGTGGAGGACATCGGCCTCGACGAGCTGGTCGGCGGCTGCGGAGTCGCCGAGTCGGCCCTCACCGCCCTCGACCGGGCCGAAGTGCCGTACGCGAGCACGCGAGTCGCCGTACAGGGCCTGGGCACGATGGGCGGAGCCACCGCCCGGTTCCTCTCCCGCGCCGGCCTGCCGGTCGTGGCGGTCGCCGACGTGAAGGGCACGATCGCCAACCCGGACGGCCTCGACGTCGAGGCACTGCTCGCCGCGCGCGATCCGTACGGCACGGTCGACCGCACCGCGCTCCGGCCCGGCGACACCGAACTGCCCGGCGCGGCCTGGCTGGAGACACCCGCGGAGGTCCTGGTGCCGGCCGCCGTCTCGTACTGCATCAACACGGCCAACGAGCGCGGAATCACCGCCCGCTGGGTCGTCGAGGCGGCCAACATGCCCGTACTGCCGGAGGCCGAGGAACTGCTTGCCGCCCGGGGAGTCACTGTCCTGCCCGATGTGGTGGTGAACTCCGCCGCCAACGCCTGGTGGTGGTGGACGCTCTTCGGTGACATCGGCCCCGACCCCGACGACGCCTTCGCTCACATCCGGCGCTCCCTGCGCGCCCTCACCGACCGGATGCTGGCCCGGGCCGAGGCCGACGGAAGCACGCCGCGGGCGGCGGCCCACGCCATCGTCGCCGACCGGCTCCCGTTGATCACCGAACGCTTCGGATGGCACGGATGAGGGTGCGGCACGCCGTCCTGTCCCTCCTGAACGGCCGCCGTTGACGGCAGTCACCTGCCCGTCTGTCCGGCCGCTCCGGTCACGGTGCATCGCGTACGGCCGCTCGGATCCGGCGCAGGGCGAGCAGACCGCCGATGCCGGGGATCCCGGCGGTGATCCGCGTCGCCCTGGTCGCGTCTTCGGCTTGCAGGGCCGCGATGACGACGAACAGATACGCGCAGCCGTGCGTGGGGCCCATCACTGAGGAGACGGCCTTCCAGTGCACGGTCGCGAGGTTGGCCAGCAGCAGGACCAGCGAGAACAGCTCGACGCGAGCGGCGATCCCGAAAGGTCGCAGGGACGACATGCTCACGCTCCTGTGCTGGAACCGGGCCGGACGATCATGAGTACGGTGACCACGGCCCACAGGAGATTGAAGATGCCGGTGAACATGGCCAGGCGTACGGTCATCCGCCGAGCTGCTTCGTCGTCCGCTCCGGGGGGCGCGGCTGACTCCAGGCCGGCCAGGATCGCGCTCTGGCGGGGCAGGACGAGAGCGCCGAGCACCACGGCGGCCATGGACGTCAGGACGATCGAGACGATCAGCCAGGAATCACCCAGCACACCCATACTGCCGGCGGTGGCGAACCCGAAGACCGGTACCACCACACCGAGGACGGCGTAGACACGGCAGATCCGGTGCAGCAGACGCGCCGACGAGAACACGTGTCCATCAGCGGGGGCGGACAGGGCCCGGCGGGCGGCCGGGGGGAACATGCTGGCGGCCACGGTCACCGGCCCGATCGCGATGATCGCGGCCAGGACGTGGACGGCGAGAAGGAACTTCGTCACGGGGCGGATCGCCCTTTCGTACGTACGGACATGTGGCGGCACGGCGCGGGCGACGCCCCGGGAGGCCGGCGGACGGCCGGTCCTCCCGGGGCGAGTCGTCTCCCCGCCTGCCGGTTCGAGGTGCGCTACAGGCCCGCGGGCACAAGGCCTTCCGGACGCCAGACGACGCCGCGGCGTTCATGCGCGACCACCTGCTCCACCGCATGCGCGACGCGCGGGCCCAGCTCGCGTTCCAGCAGATGCAGAGCGACATCGAGGCCGGAGGTGACACCGGCGCCGGTGACCAGGTCGCCGTCATCGACCACCCGGGCGGCGACGACGACAGCGCCGGTGGCCTCGAGAGCGTCCAGGCCCATGTGATGGGTCGTCGCGGGCCGTCCGTCGATCAGGCCCGCCATCGCGAGGATGAGGGAACCGCCGCAGACCGTGGCCACCGTCAGCCCCGGCTCATCGAGAGCCGCCTTCAGCAGCGAAGGCAGTTCCGTCTGCAACGCACCGCCGAGGATCGCCGGGATCGCCTCCTCGTCGGCGGCTTCCTCGCCCTTCGCCGGAATCCGCCCGGCGGCGCCCGGCACAACGATCAGGTCGGCCTGCTGGGGGTCCAGCTTCGCGGTTGCCCGCAGGGAGAGCGTCCCCACGCCGCTGGGTACCTCACGCGCCCCCTCCGCCGACACCAGCTCCACACGGATCGCGCCCTCGCCGGCCACACCGCCGATCCCCAACACCTCGAACGGTGCGATGACATCCAGCGGATCGAAGCCGTCGAACAGGACGAACTGGGCAAGCATCATGCGGTCCTCCAGAGCCGTGAGGCTCCCCGGCCGGGGAGCCTCAACCGACGCTAGAGCCGCGGTCGGACACCCGAGAAGTGGCAATACTGCCACGTTCCAACGGGTTCTCGTCACACTGGGAACCCGCGGAAACCAGGGTTAGATTGGCCACTTGATTCACGACTCCCCAGGTCAGGGTATTGGCTGCAACCCACGCAACCCATAGCCTCTAGCCATGCACACGGTGGCTGTACTCGCGCTCGACCAGGTCATCGCCTTCGACCTGTCCGCCCCGATCGAGGTCTTCTCCCGCGCCCGGCTGCCGGACGGCCGCGCCGCCTACCGCGTCCGGATCTGCGCGGCCACCGAGGAAGTCGACGCCGGGCCATTCACCCTGCGGGCTCCGTACGGACTCGACGCCCTGGCCGAAGCCGACACGATCATCCTGCCCGGCACGGCCGACGCCACTGTTCCCCTGCCCGAGGAGGTCCGCCAAGCCCTGCGCAGCGCCGCCGCCAACGGCACCCGTATCGCATCGGTCTGCAGCGGCGCCTTCATCTTCGCCGCCACCGGGCTCCTGGACGGACAGCGTGCCACCACCCACTGGATCGCCGCACCGCTCCTGGCCTCCCTCCACCCGGAGGTCACCGTGGATCCGGACGTGCTCTACGTCGACAACGGCCAGTTCCTCACCTCCGCGGGCGCCGCCGCCGCCCTCGACCTCTGCCTGCACATGATCCGCAAGGACCACGGCTCGGCTGTCGCCGCCGACGCGGCGCGCCTGTCCGTCATGCCGCTCGAACGCGAAGGCGGCCAGGCCCAGTTCATCGTCCACAACCGGCCTCCCGCGCCCGCCGGAACCACGATGGAGCCGCTGCTGGGATGGCTTGAGGACCACGCCGACCGGGAACTCACCCTCGAAGACATCGCCACCCACGCCGGAATGAGTACCCGCACACTCAACCGGCGCTTTCGTGAACAGACCGGCACCACCCCGCTGCAGTGGCTCCACCGCACCCGAATCCGCCGCGCCCAGGCCCTGTTGGAGAGCACGACGCACTCGGTGGAACGCATCGCTGTCCAGGCCGGATTCGGCTCGCCGACCGCATTCCGGGAGCGCTTCAAACGCGTGGTGGGCACCAGCCCCCACGCGTACCGGCGCGCCTTCCGGGGGCCTGCGGCCGAGGCCCCTCACTGACGCGTTCCCGTACAAAGGCCTGGGCGCGGCGCAGCTCCGTGCAAGCGGTTGTACGGCCCTGGGGTTACGGGGACGGTGTGCAATTCTGCCGCGAGTTGCCGCAGCGCGCGGGTGTGGTCGCCATCCCCACCTCCGCCTTCTACGTGGGCACCGATGCTCCCGAGGCGCTCGCACAACTTCACGCGGTGCGTGAACCCCATCCTCCGCTGCGTTTGGTCGACCTCACCGTACTCGCCGGCCCCGACACTCCGTTGGCGCAGCTACGGGCGCACATCGGCGAGTGACCTGTCCTCCCAACCAGGAACAACCGTGGCGGGGATGCCCTTCTCGGCCCACAATCGAAGCACGTTGGGGTTGTCGTCCCACGCGTGGACCGGCGTGAACCTGGTTCGAATCCGGGCCAGGATGTCCCGCTTCACCTCGACATCGGGCCGGCCATCGCCGTTCGCGCGCATCCACATCGCATCCGATGGGACGTCGTGCAGAGCGAGCCACATCGCCGTGTGATGCCGGAAACGGGCCGTGCGTGCCGTGACGATCAGGACAGCCATGCCTGCCGCGTGTGCTGCTCGGGCAGCATCGACGACATGCGGATGAGGAGGGCAGCTTGCCGACGCCGCGTGAAAGGCGTGGAAGCCGCCGGGCCCGTTGATGAGGTGCCGGATCTGGCGGACGTCGCAGAGGGTGCCGTCCATGTCGAAGATGACCGCCTCGCGGTTAGCCGGCATGGGTTCTCCTCTTTGGCGGCGGCGCCCGCCGGGGAATGCTGGATGCTGGGGGCCTCAGCCCAGTTTGGCAGTGCCGTGTGGCAGCGAGTACCAGAACGCCGGTCGCTCTGGCAGACCTGGGGGGCCGCTACGAATCCGCATACTTCGTCGTGGGGCTGCGCGTGCCCGATTGCGCTCACGTCGGTAGAGCACGTTGCGCGTCTCGAACGCGGTCGCGTCGTCCGGGTCGTCGTAGTAGGAGTACTCCCCGACCTCGGTCAACGGGGATTTCACCAGCGGCCTGAGCAGTACCACCCGCGGTTGTTCAGGCATGGGATGGAGAACCGTCGGGTCGGCAGGCACAGACATGGCGAACGGTTCCTTACGCATCACGGGTCGGTGTCCGGCACATGATCGCAGTCATGCGCCAGCCACCGCACCGCCATTACGTGCGAGAACAAGCCGGGCCCTCGGCCGCTCCAGCAGTGGCGCTGACGCCATCTTCACGGCCGCCGACGGTTGGCCGCAGTCCATCTCCCCGACAGGCCGCAAATACTGATGGTGTGACAGCATGGGGTGATGAGCGACGACACCTCCGATGACACAGTCTCCAACGGGCCACAGACCCGAGGGTCCACAAAGCCCATGTCGCTGAGCACGCCAAAGCGCGCGGCACGGTGGGAGACGTTCGCCCTTCTCGTTGTGTTGCTCATCCTCGCTTTCGTCTTCGCCTGAGTTACGCCTTGTCGGCGAACACCCGGTCGGGTCGGCGGTTCTTGATACGCCAAGGTCTGTAGAGGTCCGATGCTTGCCGTTCTTGGAGAGGGTGTGCGTGTCGGTGCCGTCTGCCATGAGCAGATCGGAAATGGTGAGAGGCCTACAGGAGAGAGCGGCTCGGGCTCTTCCGGCTGAGCACGTCAAGGACGTTGAAGGGTGGCGGCTGCGCCATGTCCCCAGCTGCTCCTGGTGGGTGGGAACTGTGCTGCCACATGGTGAAGCCAGGCCGGGCGAATTGGTACGCAGGGTCGTTGGGGCGGAGGAGTTCTATGCCGGTCACCACGCAGCCGCACGGTTCCAGATCAGCCCGGGGGCGTGTCCAGAAGGGCTCGACACAGTCTTGGCGGAGCGTGGCTATCGTCGTGAGAGCCCGATGTCGTTGCAGGTGGCGTCGACCGCGCGTGTTCTGGAACAGATGCCGACAGGCTCGCTGCGGGTTCGAGTGGATGACCGCCCGACAAGCGTGTGGTTCGACGTCTGGGACGCTGTGCATGGTCATGGTGGGGACTCCCGTTCCGAGTGGGACATGCTCGCTCGTGTGGAGCGGCCGTGTGCCTACACCAGTGCGTTGATCGGGGACGACGTTGTCGCGGTGGGCCGCGCGGTCGCCGACGCCGGCTGGGCGGGAGTGTTCGGTATGGCCACGCTTCCCGAAGCACGCGGGAAAGGTGCGGCCCGCAATGTGCTCGCCGCGCTGGCCGACTGGGCCGGTGCACACGAAGCCGACCGCATGTATCTCCAGGTGGAGCGCGACAACATCCCGGCTCTCCGGCTATACGAGCGGACAGGCTTCAGCGAAATATGCGGCTACCACTACCGCGCCGAACGGTTGGCACGGGACGAGTAGGCCCCGGTTTCTTACCAACCGGCAGCAACGGCGCCAGCACCGCCCACTGTGCGGCGGTCAGATCACCCCGACCCACGCCAAGATCGTGCCAGAGTGGATCACTAACGTGATCCACTTCTGAAGCACCCTCTAGGGGCGTGCCGCGACCGGGTGACCGACGTGCTCGTCCTTCTTCTCCATGAGTGTCGGGGCGTCGATGAGCGCGGTGTGCGTGCCCTCGGCGGTGCAGGCGTACGCGCCGGCCACTGACCCGTACCGTGCGCACTCCTCCAAATCCTCGCCCGCCAGCCGCCCGTACAGGAATCCGGAGGCAAACGCGTCCCCCGCGCCGTTGCTGTCCACCACAGGTGCGGGCGGCGCGGCCGCGGGCACGTGCCGGGGCATCCTGCCGCCTTCGCGGGTCAGCAGATACGCGCCGCCGGCGCCGGCCGTTGCGACCACGGCCTCCGCGCGGCCTTCGCCCAGGATCTGCCGCATCACCCCGGCGAGCCGCTCCCCGGCGCCCGCCGCGCTGAGGAAGACGACATCGGCGCGGAGCGCGAACTCGCGGTGGTGGTCGGCGAGTCCGTCCCAGTCGTGCAGATCGGTGGAGACCGGGATGCCGAGCGCCTCGATGTCGTCGAGGAGGAAACGGGCGAAGTGCGTGATCGACACGTGGACGTGCCGGGTCCGTCGCAGGTGCGGCAGATAGTGCTCGGGCGGCATCCGCAGATGCAGTGGATCACGGCCGTCGTAGAAGGAGGTGCGGCGGCCTGAGGCGTCGACGAGGTTCACGGCCCGCCGGGTGCCGTCCGGCGAGAGGAGCGGGTCGAACCGCACGCCGCTGTCGGCCAGTCGGCGCAGCACCAGCGCTCCCTGCGGATCGTCCCCGATGAAGTCGAGGAAGCCGGTGGACAGCCCGAGCGCGTCACATCCGAGCGCCACGCCGGTTCCGGTGTGCCCGGCCCACTCGCGGATCGGTGGAACGCCGTAGGAGTCGGCGTACGGCACCGGCAGGGTGTCCACCCGTACGACCGTGTCAACGCCTGCCCCGCCGACGACCAGTACGTCGTACGGCGCGACCGCTGTCGCGGCCTCCGGCCCAACCGAGCTGCTCATTCTTCCTCCTGTACGGTCCCCGCGCCGCCGTCAGCCTACGGCCTGTCCGATCATTCCCGCCGGGCGCACGAGGAACCCCCGGAATCGTCCGGATGTGCTCCCTGACGTGGCATCTCGGTGCGGTTTGGGAGGCGGAAACGCCAGCGATGGCGGACTCGGCCAAGTTCGCGCGTTCCGCGGCCGGTTGTCCAACCCTCGCGGACACTCCCCCGGACTTCGCCCGGGCGGGTGTTTTCCCCTCCGTCGGACGCAGCAACCCGCCGAACCGACGAAAACGGCCGCCCGTGGCGACACCCGCCGCGGCGGCATGACGGGCCCCGGACAACCCGTGGAGACGAACCCCGGCGGCACATGAGCCGTGAAACCCCGCCGGATGACGCCGTGTTCAGCGTCCCGAAACCAGATCGGCGCGGTCCAGGCCCAGTTCCGCTGCGAGGGCGTCGTCGACCCAGGACTCCATTTGCCGACGGCTCAGCGCGCCCGGGAGTGCGGTCATCTGGACCGCGAGCCCGTCCAGCAGCGCCGTGAGCCGCCAGGCCGAGGCGCGCGGATCCCGGCACTCGTACTCGCCGGCCTCCGCGCCCTCCGCGATCATTCGCGTGAGAGTCGCCTTCCACTGCCGGTCCAAGCCCAGGGTCACCTCGCGCAGCACGGGTTCGCGCAGCGAGGCCGCCCAGCCCTCGATCCACAGCTTCCAGCCCTTGGCCTGCCCGGTGGGCGAGTACCAGCGCACGGCGGCGCGCAGCCGCTTCACCGCGCTGCCGCCGCGGCCGGCGAGCGTGTGCAGCCGGGCCAGGTCGGCCTGTGCCGCATGCTCGAACGCGGCCGCGACGAGCTTCTCCTTCGTCGAGAAGTGGTAGAGCACCAGGGCGTTGCTGACGCCGAGGGCCGTGGCGACATCCGAGATGCGCAGCGCGGCGATGCCGCGTTCCTCGATCTGCTCGACGGCCGCGAGGAGCAGCGCTTCGCGCCGTTCCGCCACGTTCAACCGGATTCTGGCCACGGCGTCACCCTACCCGCGGCTCGGGCGCAAGGCCGGGCAGAGCAGCCTGCCGCCCGCTCGCCTGTGCGCCCGCCGGTCGGGGCGTTCGCCGGTCGGGGCGTTCGCCGCTCGGGGCGTTCGCCGGTCGGTGCGTTCGCCGGTCGGTGCGTCCGACCATCTGCGCTTCCGCCGGTCGACGCGTCCGCCCGTCGGCGCGTTCGCCCGTGGGTGCGCCCGCCGGTCGGCGCGTTCGCCCGTGGGTGCGCCCGCCGGTCGGCGCGTTCGCCCGTGGGTGCGCCCGCCGGTCGGCGCGTTCGCTGGTCGGCGCATCTCCGGTGGGCCCCGGTGGGCACGCCACAGGCTGCTCGCGATGGCTGCGGAGGCGTCCGCGCCGGGCCGCCCGGCCTGCTCAGACCTTGACGCCCACGCCACCGTAGACGCCTGTCTTTGCGATCTCCTCGGCGGGCATGGCCGGGCCGTCCGGCCGCCACAGCGGAACCTGCACCAGGCCCGGCTCCTGGAGCCGAAACCCGTCGAAGAACGACAGGACTTCCCGGTGCGGGCGCGGGTTCATGCTGGCTGTGGCGTTCCGGTAGACCTTGAGAACGTTGGGCAAACCGTCGGGATGGAAATCCGTGGTGGCATGGGACAGCACCAGTTGGCTGCCCGCGGGCAGTGCCTGCCCCAGGGTGCCGGCGACCTGGCCGGGCCCTTCCTCGTCCGTGACATAGTGCAGGACGGCGACGAGCAGCAGCGCCACTGGCCGGTCGAAATCGATCAGCTCCTTGACCGTCGGATGCTCCAGGACCGACTCGGGCTTGCGGACATCGGCCAGAGCGAAGCCCGTATCGGGGGTGCCGGTCAGCCGGGCGCCCGCGTGGGAGGCGACGATGGGATCGTTGTCGACGTACGCCACCCGTACGTCGGGCGCGATCTCCCGTGCCATCTCATGGGTGTTGAGCGAGGTGGGGATGCCGGTGCCGACGTCGATGATCTGGCGGATGCCGCTCCGCACCACGGCGCGGACGGCCCGTTGGAGAAAGTCCCGGTTCGCCCGCGCGGCGAAGCGGATTTCGGGGATTTCCTCGATGACGCGTTCGGCCGCCTCGCGGTCCACCTCGTAGTTGTCCCGTCCCCCGAGGTAGTAGTCGTACATCCGGGCCGGGTGCGGTCTGCTGGTGTCTATCTCGTCGGCGGAGAAGCCCTGGTCGGTCACGCCGGCCTCCAATCGGTCATGTGGTGGCTGATCTGCTGGTCAGGCGAGCAGGAAGTCCGCCTCGCCTGCCTTCGCGCCCCGGATGAACGTCTCGATCTCATGGTGGGTGTAGATCAGGGCGGGCCCGTCGGGATCCGTCGACTGGCGCAGCGCCACCCGGCCGTCGCTCAGCCGCAAGGCCTCGAGACAGCTTCCCCCGTTGCCGCCGCTCCACGGCTTGCGCCAGCCCTCGGTACCGAGGTCCTTGGCGGGCATGCCGTTGTATATGCGACCCATGGTTTTCAGAACTCCTCGCGAATGCCACCCAGGTAATCCCCGGTGGTGTGTGCCGGCGCGGCCTGCGCGCACATCCGGTCAAGGGCTTCCAGAAACGCCGAGACGTCGTCACGTTGGTCAAGGTAGACGCCGCCCACGAGGCTCTCCGTGTAGGCGATGTCCGGCAGTTCCTGGATCGGGAACCGGAAGATGTGGAAGGGCCCGTACATGGCCGGGTGCGGACCCGCTGCGAACGGCATGATCTGCAGCCGGACGTGTCGTGTGGCGGTCGCCTCGATCAGCCGGTCGACCTGACCGCGCATCACATCCGGTCCCCCGATGGGCCGACGCAGCACCGTCTCGTCCATCACGACCCACAGCAGCGGCGGATCGGCCTGGGTCAGCAGGCTCTGACGCTCGATACGCAGTGCGACGCCACGCTCGATCTCCTCTTCCGAGGCATGCGGCATCCCGGCGCGCAGCACGGCCCGCGCGTAGTCCGGAGTCTGCAACAGGCCTGGCACGTAATGCGGCTCGTACGCCCGGATGAGATTGGCCTCGCCCTCCAAGCTCACGAAGGCGCTGAACCACTCGGGCAGGACGTCGCGGAAACGGTGCCACCAGCCGCGTCGATTCGCGTCGCGCGCCAGTGAGAGGAAGCCCTCGAGCTCCTCGTGCTCGGTGACTCCGTAGGTCAGGAGCAGCTTCTCCACGTACGGGATCTTCAGGCCCACTTCGGCCTTTTCCATTCTGCGGATCGTCGCGTGGGTGACGTCCAGGGCGCGTCCCGCGTCCTCGTACGTCAGTCCCGCTTTCTCCCGCAGATCCTGCAGGCGCTTGCCGAGCACCACTCGCAGGACGGTGGGTGCGCCGCCGGATCGCGTGTCCGCCACTACCCGTTTCCCTCCAACTGCCGTCACTGCCCCGAAGTGTGTCATGCCGTCAGTCACCCTGACAGACTGTCCATGCGTTTCTGCAATTTACAGATTGAACCTTGCCATACGTCGGTCGCTACGCGCATAGTTGCGGAGTGGGTTCCTTCCGAGACGCTCTCCTGTTAGCGGACCGCGGCTGCGTTCACGCCGGGGGCCGCCGCGACGCGTTCCAATTCCCTGCGCTGCGCACCTCCGTCGCCGAGGCACGGCGGCGCGTCCTGGAGCAGCTGTACGAGTGGGGCGTCGGCCGGGAGTGCCGCGACAGCGCCGAGCTGGTGGTCTCCGAACTCGTCACCAACGCGGTCTGTCACACCGACAGTGAAAAGATCGGCTGTGAACTGCGGTTCATCGGGGCTCGGTTGAGGGTGGAAGTGGCCGACCAGGGCTGCGCGGCCACGGCGCCGCACCCCGGATCGGGCGATCTCGACGGCGAGGGCGGACGCGGGTTGCTGCTCGTCGACGCTCTCTCACACGCCTGGGGGGTACGGCCTGCGGAGGGCGGCCGGGGTCACGTCGTCTGGGCCGAACTGGAGTGCGGCCCGGCTCCCACCGGTCCTGAACGGCAGCTGGGGCGCCACTGACCCCTGCGGGACCGCACCTGTACGTCTCTACGTCGCGGGTCACGCGCGTCTTTGCGTCTGTACGTCGCGGGTCACGCGCGTCCTTACGTCTGGACGTCGCGGGGTCACACGCCTCCCCGGCGATACGCGCCCTGCGGGTCACACGCCCGCGGGTTCAGATCACCCGCGAGGAGCATCACCGCAGCGGGAGCAGATCCGGGCGCTTGGGCTCGACATGGTCTCCGGAGGACACACCGCGCAGGCGCCGTCCGATCCACGGCACCAGATACTCCCGCGCCCACTGGACGTTGTCCCGGCGCACCTCGGCCGAGCCGCGCTGCGGCACCGGCGGCCAGGGCTGGTCGGGGTCGGCGGGGACCGAGAGGCCGAGGACCTGGGCGGCCCGCAGTGCGACCCGGGTGTGCCCGTCCGGCGAGAGACGCAGCCGGTCGGAGTCCCAGGCCCGCCGGTCCTGTACGGAGCGCAGCGACCACAGGTCGAGCACCGGGCAGTCGTACCGGTCGGCGATGGCCCTGACGTGTGCGGTGTACGTGGCGATCTTGCCGCGGAGATGGCGCAGTACGGGTACCCCGCGAGTGTCGAAGCCGGTGCACACCATGACGGTGCCGACGGCGCCCCCGGTCAGGTCGGCGACCGCGGCTTCGAAGCGCTCCGCCACGTCGTCGGGGTCGCTGCCCGGACGGAGGATGTCGTTGCCCCCGGCGCAGAAAGTCACGAGATCCGGGCCGAGTTCCTTGGCGCGCGGCACCTGCTCGGCGACGATCCGGTCGAGCAGTCGGCCGCGGACGGCCAGATTGGCGTAGCGGAAGTCGTCCTGCTCCGGCCGCTGGTCGGAGAGGAGCACCGCAAGCCGGTCGGCCCAGCCGATGAAAGTGCCGCCGGGCCCCGGATCGCCGACGCCCTCGGTGAAACTGTCACCGACGGCCGCGTACGACCCGATGACGCCTCCGGTGATTGATGTCGAATCGTCTTCCACGTCAGCAGATGATGCACCTTGATCCCCTCCTTACGCGACCGTAACTCGCCGCGGCTCGGAACCGGCTCACATGGGCGAGCCGCGGCAAATCGGCCGCACCATCGAGAAAGCGGAGAGATTTGGGCAATCTCTCCGCCGCGCTCGGAACGTATCAATGAACGGGGGAGAAGAGGAATGCGCCATGAACAGAGCGAAGCATTCCGCCCGACGCGGTCACGACCAGGGGGCATGGGCAGCGCGAACTCCCGGCTATCCGCCCCCGCTGAGCGAAGGCGAGCAGACCCCGCCCGCGGACGGCGGCTCCGGTCACCGGCAGGAATCCGCCCCGAGGAAGAGGCACATGGTCTTCCTCTGGGTCTTCCTGGCGGTGCAGCTGCTGTTCCTGGTCTGGATCATCACCGGTGCGGCGAGCAGTAGTGGCACTCCCGCCGAATGCTCCGGCCTCACCGGCGATGACCTGCAACTCTGCAAGGACGCCAACGATGTCGGAACCGCCATCGGAGTGGGCCTGATCGTCGTTCTATGGGTGGCCGCTGACTTCATTCTCGCCATGACGTACCTCATCTACCGGCTTGCCCGGAGGGAGCGTTGAGAGGGAGAGAGAACGTTGCGAGAGAAGGTCGAGAGAGAAGTCCTGGCGCAGGACATGAAGAGCAGGCCCCTCACCACCGACTGCCCTCGCGTTGCTGCTCGCCACATGCGGAGCTGTCACGGCCGCATGCGGCAGCGGCGAGGTCGGTAAAAACCAACGACGACAGCGGCGCTGCAACCTCCCAAAAGATGCCACCGTCAAAGAAGGAAACTCCGAAGAAGGAGGACACTCCCCGGCCGAACGCTCCGGATGAGGACTCGGTGTTCAATGACGGGCGGGCGGACGTGACCATCAAGTCCTGCCGGATCGGCGACCCGTACGGCCTCGGAGACCGACTGGCCGTCGCGGATTTCGAGATCAGGAATGCGTCGTCCAAGGTCTCCGACTACCTGATTCAGATCGAGGTCACCGATCCGGCGACAGGAGACCGGAAGGAAACGCTGACTTCCGTCGTCACCGAACTGGCCCCCGGCCAGAGCGTCGACACCGGCAATGGCGACGGCGAGGAGGATGCCTCGGGAACGAACAACACGTTGACCGGCCCGATCCGGTGCAACGTCCTCTCCGCCGACCGCGTCGCGTCCGTCGAGTAGGCGTTCGGCAGCGGTCTCTACCCGGGTATGCCCCTGCCCGGACGGCCCCGGTACACCCTTGCCCGAACGGGCCGGGCCCCATGGGGCTCGCCCTCCGACACGCGTGCACCGTAACCGGATGTTCACACAGAGTGCCATTGAGCCGGTGGAGGCGGATGCCGCGGGGGGCGCAGGGAGGGGCATGTGGCGAGATGATTGCCTCTGGCATGCGTGTCGTATCGTCGATGTGTCACCTCGTCGGCAAATCGGGCCGGCGGCCGACAGCGAGGAGTGTCCGTGACGCAGACGCCGCAGGTCCCGCAGGTTCCGTCGACCGAGCCCGCGCTGGCAGGGATTCGCAACTTCCGTGACGTCGGCGGGCTGCCTGCCGTGGGCGGGAGCCGCATCCGGCACGGCTGTCTGTTCCGCAGCGGCCACCTCGCGAGCGCGACCACCGAGGACGCCGAGTACCTCGGCTCGCTCGGCCTGCATACGATCTTCGACTTCCGGAACTCCGCCGACGTCGCCCTCGAGGGCCCGGATGTCGCGCTCCCGGGCGTGCGCCATGTGAACATCCCGCTCACCGACCCGGCGGACGGCGCCGAGTTCTGGCGCATGGTGCGCGACGGCGAGCTGGCGCAGCTGCGTACGGCGCTGGCCGACGGCAAGGGTGCGCGGCGGATGACCGGTACGTACCGCACCATCATCCGGACCCGTACCGCCGAGCACAGCCAGGTGCTGCACGCTCTCGCCGAGGACAGCGTTCCGGCGCTGATGCACTGCGCGGCGGGCAAGGACCGCGCGGGCCTGTCCATCGCCGTGACGCTGCTGGCGCTCGGCGTCGAGCGGGACGCCATCGAGGCCGACTACCTGGCGAGCAACGCCGCCCACCGCCGCTACCAGTTGCGCCGCAGCGACAATTCGGAAGCGCACACGTCCGCCGAGGTCAGGGAGCTGCTGAGCCCGCTGTTCGATGCCCGTGCGGAGTATCTGGCGGCGGCGTTCGAGACCATCCATGAGACCTGGGGCTCCACCGAGGACTACCTCAGGGACGGACTCAAGTTCGGCCCCGAGAAGCGCGAGAAGCTGCGCGAGCGGCTCCTCCACAGCGGCTGAGCAGGACATCCGCCCCTGGGCGGCGGCGTGCCGTCCCCCTGAAGCGCGGCGCTCCGCCACCCCCGGCCCGGGCGATCGGGAACCCCGTGAGGCGTACGCGCGTCAGTTCGGGCATGTCCGCGATCTCTTTCCCTGTGCGGCAGCTGCTCACCTTCGCCTGGCTCGAGACGCGCTGCTGCGCGTTCGCCGTCGCCTTGCTGGCCGGGGTGGCACTGTCCACGGTGCTGCCTCATCTGCCCGTCGCCAGGTACGACCTGCTGGTCCTCTACGGGGTGGCGCTGACCGCGGTGTTCCGGCTCCGCGGATGGGAAACCGGGCGCGATCTCGCGGTGATCGCCGTGTGCCACGTCGTCGGACTCGCCTTCGAACTCGTGAAGGTCTCCCTGGGTTCCTGGACTTATCCGGAACCTGCGGTGCTGAAGCTCGCCGGAGTGCCCCTGTACGGCGGGTTCCTCTACGCCGCGGTCGGCAGCTACCTCTGCCGCGCGTGGCACCTGCTGGACCTGAAACTGGTCCGCTACCGCGCCGGGGCGACCACGGTGGTGGCAGCGGCGATCTACGTGAACTTCTTCAGCCACCACTGGCTGCCCGATGTCCGCTGGCCCCTCGCCGCGGCTCTGCTGGCGGCGACGGCCGGAACGCGGGTGGCGTTCACCGTGGGACCCACACGTCAGAGCATGCCGCTGGCGCTCGGTTTCGCGCTGATCGGATTCTTCCTGTGGCTGGCGGAGAACATCGCCACGTATCTCGGCGCCTGGCGCTACCCCTACCAGCTGCACGGCTGGGAGCCGGTCTCCTGGGAGAAGATCGGCGCCTGGGCGTTGTTGATCAGCGTGACCTTCGTACTGGTGGAGTGGGCGCGGCGGGATCGCAGGAACGGCGTGGCAGAGGCGGTATGACCCCGAGGGCCCCCTCGCCGCCGGACCGGCCCGGGGCCTGTCCGGCGGCTCCTGTTCCAGGCCCTGTCCGGCGGCTCCTACTTGTTCGCCCCCAGGTGGAACCGCAGGAAGAGGAAGCCCGCGAAGAGGTGGCCCGCGACCAGGTAGGCGAAGAGCCGCAGGAGCCCTCGGGGAAACCGGCCTTCGCCGCGTTCGGCGCCCGGTTCATCTTTCGGCATCGTGCCGCCTTTCCGGGATGGAGGGGTTCTCCTGGGTGCGGCGGGGCAGCCCGCTGCCGAGGCACAGCCCGGCGGCATCGCTCTGCAGCAGCGTGTGGACGAAGAGCAGATCGGTCCCGGCGGGCGACGCGGACGCGATCCGGTGCGGGGTGAGCGAGTCGAAGTGCGCCGAGTCCCCGGGCGACAGGGTTTCCTCGACGTCCCCCAGGGCCAGCCTGAGCTCCCCGTCGAGGACGTAGATCCACTCCTCTCCGGGGTGTACCCGCACCAGATCGCGCTGCGGACCGCACACCGGCACATGCACCCGCAGAGCCTGCATCGCCCGGCCCGAGCCGCCCGCCTGCCAGTACGCCCAGCCATCGGCCCCGACGGGCTCCGTGCGGGAGCCGCGTACGACCGGGTCCGCTGCGGCGGGCGTCTCGCCGAGCAGCTCCGAGACCGTCGTACCGTAGGTCCTGGCGAGAGTGAGCAGCATGGGCAGCGACGGCTGCCGGCGGCCGGTCTCGAGCCGCGAGAGGTGTGCGGGAGACAGGCCCACCCGGTGCGCCGCCGCCTCCAGGGTGAGGCCGCTGCGCCGCCGCAGGTCACGCAGCCGCGGAGCGACGGCCGGCAGCTCGGCGGAGGCGTTCCGGGTCTCGGGGCTCATGCCTCCGATTGAGCCAGGTCAATGCCTTTGGGGCAAATTTCTTGCCTCAGAGGCAAGAGTCAGCGGTGTGCGACGGCCTGCTGCACCAGCGTGCGGCCGAAGTCCCACATCAACCCGCCGCCACTGTGGGCATCGTCCATGACCTCGGTGAAGGCGCCGACGAAGCGGTCGACCTCGCGCTCGCCGATGATCAGCGGCGGAATCAGCTTGATCACCTCCATCCGGTCCCCGGAGACCTGGGTGAGGATGTGGTGCCGCTGGAACAGCGGCACCACCACCATCTGTGCGAAGAGGCCCTTACGGGCGGCCTGGAGCATCATCCAGCGGCTGCGCAGACCCAGTGACCGCGGTTTGCCGAACTCGATGCCGATCATCAGTCCCCGGCCGCGGACGTCGTACAGCAGCTCGTAGCGGTCCACGAGCGCGGCGAGGCGGGTACGCAGCAGATCGCCGGTGTGCCGGGCGCCCGCGACGATCTCCTCGTCCTCCATCACCGCGAGAGTGGCGAGCCCGGCCGCCATCGCCTGCGCGTTCGCACCGAAGCTGGCGGAGTGGACCAGCACCCGGTCCATGGAGGAGTAGATGCGTTTGAAGATCCAGTCCTTGCCGAGGGTCGCGCCGACCGGGACGTATCCGCCGGAGAGCGCCTTGGCGACGCACACCAGATCCGGCTCGACGCCCTCCTCGTACTGATAGGCGAAGAAGTCCCCGGTGCGGCCCAGACCGGTCTGCACCTCGTCGGCGATCAGCAGCGCCTTGTGCCGGTGCAGCAGCTGCTGGGCGGCGAGGAGGAAGCCGGGCGGTACGGAGTGCACGCCCTTGCCCTGGATCGGCTCGACGATCAGCGCGGCGACATCGCCGCGCTTCAACTCCCTTTCCAGAGCGTCCAGATCACCCAGCTCCACGGGCGTGTCGGGCAGCAACGGGTCGAACCCGGCGCGGAATCCCGCCTCGCCGTTGACGGACAGCGCGCCGGTGGTCAGCCCGTGGAAGGCGTGACTGCAGTAGACGACCCGGGACCTGCCCGTGGCAAAGCGGGCGAATTTGAGCGCGGTCTCCACCGCCTCCGCACCGCTGTTGCAGAAGAACACCCGGTCCAGATGGGGGGCGTGGCCGAGCAGCCGCTCGGCGAGGAGCCCGGGCAGCGGCTGGCAGTCGAAGCGGGTGAGGTCGGCCAGCGAGGCGTCGAGGACGTCGTGCAGTGCCTTCCGTACGACCGGGTGGTGCCGGCCGAGCCCCATCACCCCGAAGCCCGACAGCATGTCGAGGTAGTCCTGCCCGTCCGCGTCCCAGAAGTACGCGCCCTCGGCCCGCTCGTAGACCTTGTCGAAGCCGAGGGTGTGCAGCATGCGCGGAAGCTGGTGATTGAGGTACCGGGCGTGCAGCTCGTAGCGCTCGTCACCGCGCTCCGCCAGCAGCTTCCCCAGGTCGAAGGCCTCTCCACCGGGAACGGCGGGCCGAGCCGGTCCCGCGGCGGACCCGGCGGACTCAGCGGATGTCATGTGCCGTACTCCTCAGGGACGAGTGAAGCCTCACGGCGGGTGAGGGAAGCGCTGATCCGGCCGGCGATCTCGGCCGGGGTGAGCCCGATATCGGCCAGGACCTCGCCCCGCTTGCCGTGGGCGAGGAACTGCCCGGGAACGCCGAAGGTGCGGACCGGCAGATCTACGTCCGCGTCGCGCAGCGCCTGCGCGACGACCCCGTCACCGTCGTCGTCATCCACTGCACCGAAACCGGGGCATCCCCACCCACGGCGACAGAGCCGACCTGGATGGCCCCCGAGCGGCGGCGCATCTCGAGCGGCCGGGCCGGCAGGCCGGGGAGCCCAAGAGAGACCGGCTCCACCGAGGTCATGACGGTCACCCGCGGTTTCCGCCGGCCGTGTCACGGGCCGCCCGCAAGGTCTCCTTGAGGGAGCCCATGGTGGCGAGCACCGCCGTCGGCTCGTAGCCGCAGTGCGCCATGCAGTTCGCACATCGCTCGTCCTTGCCGCGTCCGTACGCGTCCCAGTCGGTCTCCTCGATGAGCTCCTTGTACGTGGGCACGTACCCGTCGGCCATCAGGTAGCAGGGCCGCTGCCAGCCGAAGAGCGTGTAGTTGGGGATCGCCCACGCCGTGCACGGAAAGTCCGCCTTGCCCTCCAGGAAGTCGAGGAAGAGCGGGCTGTGATTGAGCCGCCAGCGCCGCCGGTTTCCGTCCGCGAAGGACTTCTTGAACAACTCCCGGGTCTGCTCCACGCCCAGGAAGTGCTCCTGGTCGGGAGCCTTCTCATAGGCGTAGGCGGGCGAGAGCATCATCTCGTCGACCTGTAGGTCGTCGTTCAGGTAGTTGAGCACCTCGATGACGGTCTGCGGGGTGTCGGTATTGAAGAAGGTCGAGTTGGTGGTGACCCGGAAGCCACGCCGCTTCGCCTCCTTGATCGCCGCCACCGCCTCGTCGAACACGCCCTCCTTGGCGACGGACTCGTCGTGCCGCTCGCGCAGCCCGTCGATGTGCACCGCGAAGGCGAAGTACCGGGAAGGCGTGAATTTATCGATCTTCTTACGGAGCAGCATCGCGTTCGTGCAAAGGAAAACGTACTTCCGTTTCGCCACCAACTGCCGGACGATCTCGTCGATCTGCGGGTGCATCAAGGGCTCGCCCCCTGCGATGGAGACCATCGGCGCACCGGACTCCAGCACCGCGCCGACCGCCTGCGCGACGGGCATGCGCTGCTTGAGGACCCCGGCCGGATGCTGGATCTTCCCGCAGCCCTCGCACTTGAGGTTGCAGGCGTAGAGCGGTTCGAGCTCGACGATCAGCGGGAACTTCTCCCGCCGCCGGACCTTCTGTTCCATGAGATAGGTTCCGACCCGGATGGTCTGACGGAGCGGCATGGCCATCTAGCTCACCTCCTGGGGAGCAGCAAAGAACGGTGCCATTCGAAGAAAGCCGGAAGGACTGCACGCAAGACGCGGAAAGCCGATATTCCACCGCACAGGGTCCCGATTCGGACGAGCTCATGCTCAGGAGCGTCCACGACCACCCGTACGGCCGCAACCGGACGGGTTCCGGGCCTCCGCCAGATGCCGTCCGCGGGCACTCGCATCGCGCTGCGCAGCGTGACGGCGGACTCCATGTCGACCGCGATCGCCCCGGTGGCACGCAGCTCGGCCCGTTCGGCGCCGCGGACCACGTGGTCGGAACCGGTGAGCGGGCCGGTGTGGATGGTGCGGGCCCGGCCCCCGGGGCGTACGGGGCGGTCGCCCAGCAGGTCGGCGAGTGCCTTGGCGAGCACCTCGGTGCCGGTGCAGGCGGTGCTGCCCTCGCTGTCGCGGGTCTCGTCGGCGACGACCACGTCCCCGGGGTGCATCCCCGGGGCGAGGCCGGCGCAGAAACCCGTGGCGATCACAGCGGCGTCACGGGCCGCGGGATCCTCGCGCATGGTGCGGGTGACGGTCCGCTCCGCGGCCTGCGGGCCCATGCCCGTGCGCAGTACGGTCAACGGTCCCGGGGCTCCGCCGCGCTCGCCGCTGCGCAGGGCGAACCGCTCGATCCCGAGCGCGCAGGCGATCAGCAGCGGTGCCGCGCCCGGCGCGGGCGGCCCCATCAGGCCTCCTGCGGATCGGTCCGGAACGGCTCTCCGTGGAGGTACCGACCGAGGGCCGTGAGGGGAAAGACCTGCCGGTAGAGGTGGTAGTTGATGGAGAAGTCCCACGGGAAGCCGGTGCCGGTGAAGTACGGCTCGTCCCAGCTGCCGTCCTCGCCCTGTGTCGCCGCGAGCCAGCCGATGCCCCGCTCGACGGCTTTGCCGTCCCGCTCCCCGGCCGACAGCAGGGCGAGCAGTGCCCAGCCGGTCTGCGAGGCGGTCGAGGCACCCCGCCCGATCCACTCGGGGTCGGGGTAGGAGCGCTGGTCCTCGCCCCAGCCGCCGTCCTCGTTCTGGACACTCTCCAGCCAGTCGACGGCACGGCGGATCGCGGGGTGCGAGCCGGGCAGCCCGGCGGCTACGAGCGCCGGGACGACGGAGCCGGTGCCGTATACGTAGTTGGTGCCCCAGCGGCCGAACCAGGCTCCGCTCGCCTCCTGTTCGGCGAGCAGCCACGCGATGCCGCGCCGGGTGCGGCTGTCGTGCTCCATGCCCTCCACCGCGAGCATCTCCACCACATGCGCGGTGACATCGGCCGACGGCGGGTCGATGACCTCGCCGAAGTCGCAGAACGGCAACCGGCCGGGAAACGCACTGGTGTTGTCGACGTCGAAGGCGCCCCACGCGCCGTTCTTCGACTGCATGCCGAGGGTCCAGCGCACTCCGCGCCGGATCGCGGCCTCGGCCCTGGGGGCGTCGGGGTGCCGTACCCGGCGCAGCGCGAGGACGACCTCGGCGGTGTCGTCGATGTCCGGGTAGTTGTCGTTGTGGAACTCGAACGCCCAACCGCCCGGGGGAAGTTGAGGCCGCCGCACCGACCAGTCCCCGGGCCGTACGATCTGCTCGCCGAGCATCCAGTCCGCGGCCTTCACCAGCGCCGGGTGGTCGGCGGGCAGGCCCGCGTCCGCCAGCGCGATGGTGGCGAGGCAGGTGTCCCAGACCGGGGACTGGCAGGCCTCGATCATCCGGCTGCCGTCCTGGCGCCACACGGCGAAACGGTCCAACGAGTCCAGCCCGGCCCGGAGCACGGGGTGCTGGAGGTCGTAGCCGAGCAGATGCAGGGCGATCACGGAGTAGACGGCGGGCGGCTGGATGCCGCCCCAGCAGCCGTCGTTCTCCTGCCGCTCGATGATCCAGCGGGCACAGCTCCTCAGCGCGGCCCGGCGCAGCGGCCGTACGGCCGCCTTGCGGTAGGCGTGCAGGGCCCGGTCCAGCCGCTGGAAGAAGCCGTCCCAGCTGGTGGCCGGGGCCCGGCGCTGCGGCGGGTTCGGCCGGGCAGAATCCCATGGGACGCGCTGGGGGTGCCCCCGGACGAAGTCTGGGGGAGCCTTCGAATGAGGGTGGTGGTGGGCGACGGGAGGGACGGTGTGCAGCTCGTCGAGGGGGAACGGCGCGGGCCGTACGGGCCGCGTGGCCGACACGACGGTGAGCGGCACGATGGTCTGCCGCGCCCAGCAGCCGAAGTCATAGATGTTGAGCGGGAACCAGGCCGGAAGGTAGATCAGCTCCGGCGGCAGCTCGGGGAGGTCGTCCCACTTCCACCAGCCGAAGAGCGCGAGCCAGATGCGGGTGAAGACCCGGGAGGCGGCGATGCCGCCTTGCTCGCGTACCCAGGCGGAGGCGGCGGCCATGTGCGGTGCGTCGGGCGCGTCCCCGGCGAGCCGCAGGGCGACGTACGCCTCGATGGTGGCGGAGAGTTCACCCGGCCCGCCGTGGAAGGTGGCCCAGGTGCCGTCGTCACGCTGCTCGGAGCGGATGAAGCGGCCGGCTGCCGCGGTGGTCCCGGCGTCCCGGATGCCGAGGAACTGACGGAGCAGCAGGTCCTCGGCGTCCATCGTCACGTTGGTCTCGAGGTCGCCCTTCCACCAGCCTTCGGCGTCCTGGCGTCCCAGCAGGTGCTCCACGGCGCGGGCGGCTGTTCGGCGGGCAGCGGCCTCCACGTCCGGTGGGCCGACGGGACCGGATCGACCGGGTGGACCGGAGGGGCCGGAGGGGCCGGGTGGACCGGAGGGCGCGGCGGCCTGCTCGGTGGGTCCGGTTGTTTCAGTGGCCGAAGGTGCGCGGGGGGTTACGGACCCGGACCCGGTGCTGCCGTCGGTCGTCGCTGTCATGGCTTCCCCTTCGTGCAGTGAGTGAGCTGCTGTGCTGGGGGACTGCCGTCGGCCGGCGCCCGGTTTCCCCGTGTCGAACAACGAGGGAGAGCGCCGGCCGGCGACTGCGAGCTATATGAGGTTGTTGTTCATCGCCGGCGTACGACCACGAAGTCCGCGAGCGCCACCAGCTGTTCCCGGATCCCGGCGGGCATCTCCACCCGGTTCAGCGCCTCGATGGCGGAGGTGTGCTGCCTGCGGGCCTCCTGGCGGGTCCACTCACGGCCGCCGGCCTCCTCGATCAGGGCCGCCCGGGTGGCGAACGCCTGCTCGTCGAAGCTCTCCAGGTCGGCGCTCTTGGCGTCGGCCGCGAGGAGCTCGGCGAGCCGCTCCGAGGCGGCACCGCCCTCCGCGAGGGCGGCCACGACCGGCAGGGACTTCTTGCGCTGCCGTAGGTCGCTCCAGGTCTGCTTGCCGGTGGACTCCGGGTCGCCCCAGATGCCGAGCAGGTCGTCGACGGCCTGGAAGGCGAGGCCCAGGTGGTACCCGTACGCCTCGAGGGTGTCGGCCGTACGGTCGTCGGCGCCGCCGAGGACCGCGCCGATGGAAACGGCGCAGGCCAGCAGGGCGCCCGTCTTGTTGCCCTCCATCTCCAGGCACTCCTCGACGGTGACCCGCTCGCGGTGCTCGTAGGAGATGTCCTGTGCCTGGCCGTCGATGAGCTTGCGGGTGGCCGCGGTGAGCCGACGGGTCGCGCGTCCTGCCTCGACGGTGCCCAGTTCGAGCAGGATCTCGCCGGCGAGCGCGAAGAGCGCGTCGCCGACGAGGATGGCCTGGGCCGGGCCGTGCACCTTCCATACGGTGTCGCGGTGCCGGCGCTGCTCGTCGCCGTCCATCAGGTCGTCGTGCAGCAACGAGAAGTTGTGCACCAGCTCCACGGCGACGGCGCCGGGGATGCCGACCTCGGGCGGGGAGCCCGCGGCCTCGGCGGACAGCAGGGCGAGCGCAGGGCGCACCGCCTTGCCGCCGTCGGCGTCGGAGGGGCGGCCCTCGGCGTCGATCCAGCCGAAGTGGTAGGCGGCGACGGTGTCCATCGGCGGCGCGAGCCGGTCCACCGCAGCACGGAGCACCGGCGTGGCGAGTGTCCGTCCGCGCTCCAGCAGCGCGGTGACGCTCGCAGTGTCGATGGCCGCTTTCTCCGAAGACACGATCTCTCCTCTGTCTCCTGCCGTTCCGGTGGTCCGGGGCTCTGCCCCCTGTACAAACGCGTTCATGCCGCCTCCTGCTGGGGGTGCCCCCGCCGGACGGTAGGGGGAGGGTCGAGATTTGGGCGGCCGATCTCGGCGAGCGCCGCTTCCGCCGCGGTGATCCCGCTGCGGACGGCGCCCTCCATGGTGGCGGGCCAGCCGGTGTCGGTCCAAGCGCCGGCCAGATAGAGGCCGGCCGCGCGGGTACGGGCCGCCGGCCGGAGCCTACCGACTCCCGGTGCCGGGGCGAACGTCGCCGTGCGCTCCCGGGTGACGAAGAAGTCTCGCACCCGCGCGCCCCGCGCGGCGGGCAGCAGCCGCTCCAGCTCGGGCAGGTAGCGCTCGCGCAGCGCGGCGACCGGCGTGTCGATCTCGCTGTACGCCGCGGACTGGGACAGGGCCAGATACTGGCCGCCGCCGGTGAGCCCGGAGGCCTCCGTACGGTCGAAAACCCATTGGACCGGGGTGCCGAGCGCGGCGAAGAAGGGGCGGCGCAGCACCTGACGGTCGTAGACGACATGGAGGTTGAGGATCGGCGAGCTGCCGATGGCGAGGAGCTGGTCCGGGTCGTCCAGGGCGCCGTCGGGCAGCAGCCGGTGGGTCTCGCGCTGCGGTACGGCGAGGACGACCGTGTCGGCGTGCAACGGGTCGCTGGGCCGGCTGCCGGAGTTGAGCCCGATGCGCCAGCCGCCGTCGGAGGCCGGGGTGACAGCCTGGGCGCGCGTCCGCGGCAGCGTCCGTACTCCCGCCGTGTCCAGGGCCGTACGGGCGAGGGTGTCGTGCAGCTCGCCCAGCGGGACATGGGACCAGCCGATGTCGGCCGCGCCCGGCTCGGAGAGCAGGCCGGTCCTGAACACCATGGCGGCGAGCCCCAGGGAGGCCTGTCCGGCGCGGGCGTTGAGCGTGGCGACACCGACGAGGTCCCAGAGCGCTTCGACGGCGCGCGGGGACTGGCCCTGGCGGTGCAGCCAGGTGCCGAAGTCGGTGCCGTCCAGCGCCGGGTCGGCCGGGTCGAGGCCCTTGAGGGCGAGAGCGGCGCGGGCGACCTGGGCGCGCTCGGCGAGCGAGAGGTGCGGGTAGCGGGCGAGACTGCCCGCTAGGTGCAGGGGGACGGGCAGCGCGGTGCGGCGCAGCCGGCCGAGCCGCCGAGCCTCCGGCCGGCCGACGTCGAGCACAGGTACGTCCAACCGCTCCTGCAGCGGCGCGAGAGCGCTGCCTCCGATGCGGTCGAGGAACCAGCGGTAGCGGGAGCAGCAGCGCAGATAGACGTGCTGGCCGTTGTCGACGCTCAGCTCGCCGGCAGGACCCTCCCGGTGGAAGGAGGAGGCGAGGCCGCCCAGCCGGGGGCGTCCTTCGAGCAGCGTGACGCGCAGGCCGGCGTCGGCGAGAGCGAGGGCCGCGGTGATTCCGGCGATTCCGCCGCCGATGACCACTGCACTGCGCCGCCCGGCCGGTGCCGCCGCCCCGTCGTCGTGTCCTGCCGCGCTCGCCCCGATCCTGTCGGGCTGCATACGGTCCACAGTCATCGCCCCTCCCCTGCGGCCGCACCGTAGTGGCACCGGGCAGCCGTCTCCGTCAGTGACGCGGCGGTCCCGCGGAGGGTTGCCCTCCGGCTCAGGACTTCGGTCCGGAGGTGCGTCGGCGTGTGCGTCGGCGGCATCAGGCGCGCCTCCGCAGCGTATGCCGGGAAACCTGCCGTGCGTCGAGACCGGACAGGCCGCGCACGGCGACGTACGCCTTCTCGCGCCCCGGGAGTGAGACGCGCCCGCGCAGCACCGCCTCCGGGTCGCGGGAGATACGGTCGAGGAGCCGCCGGTAGATGCCGGCCATCGCGGCGACACAGGCACCGCTGCGCCGGTCGAGCATCGGCAGCAGCTGGAACCCGGTGCCGAACAGGGCACGCGCGCGCCGGACTTCGAACTCGACGAGTCCGGTGAAGTCGGAGCCCTCCGGCGGCTCGGAGCCGTGGAAGCCGGCAGAGCAGCCGAACTTGGCGAGATCCTCGGCGGGCAGATAGGTGCGGCCGCCCGCGGCGTCCTCCCGTACGTCCCGGAGGATGTTGGTGAGTTGGAGGGCGAGGCCGAGCGTATTGGCGTACTCGGGGGCGCGTTCGATGTCGCGTGCGCCCGGGTCCGCGGCGGTCACGGTGCCGAACACGCCGAGCGAGAGGCGGCCGATCGCACCCGCGACGCACCGGCAGTAGACCTGGAGGTCGTCCCAGGTCCCGTAGGTCTCGCCGCGCACATCCATCAGTACGCCGTCGATGAGTTCGTCCAGACCGCCGAGCGGGATCGGGAAGCGCTGCGCGGCGTGGGCGAGCGCGACGGCGACGGGGTCGGTGTCGTCGGGGTCGACCCGGCCGTCGCGGATGCGGCCGAGCAGATCGCGAGTGTGCTCGAGCCGGGCGTTCTTGACATCGGGGGCGAGGTCGCCGTCGCCGATGTCGTCGACCCGGCGCGAGAAGGCGTACAGCGCCGACATGGCCTGCCGCTTCTCGGTCGGCAGCAGCCTGATGCCGTAGGCGAAGTTGCGGGCCTGCTGTCCGGTCACGGCCTCGCAGTAGCTGTACGCAGCGAGCACCGGCGCGGACGCGTGTACGGATCCGTCCACGGTCCGGCTCACCCCTCTCTTCGCAGTGTCGCCCCCACCTCGCGCACGAGGTCGAGCTTGGCGGGCTTGGGCGGTCCGGGGAGTACGTCGTGGCCGGCGACGGCGATCGCCTTGAGGGCGGCGCGCCCGCCGGCCACGAAACCGGCGAGCAGCAGCTTGAGCCTGCCGTGGACGCTACCCACCAGCGGGGTGCCTTCATCCAGTAGCCGACCGGCGCGTTCGGCCTCGTACGCGACCAGGGCGCGCACCTGTGCGCTCCCCGTCGGCGCGGCGAGAGCGGACTCCTCGACGCCGAAGCGCTTCATGTCCTCGGCGGGGAGGTAGATCCGGTCGCGGCCGAGGTCCTCGGCGACGTCCTGGAGGTGCTCGACGATCTGCAGCGCGGTGCAGATCGCGTCGGAGCGCCGTACACGCTCGGGGGTGGTGGTGCCGGTGACACCGAGGACGAGCCGGCCGACCGGGTTGGCGGACAGCTCGCAGTAGCCGAGCAGGTCGTCGTACGTCGCGTACCGGCGGACGCGCTGGTCCTGGCGGTTCGCCTCGATAAGGCCCAGGAACGGCTCCGGGGTGAGACGGCAGCGGCGGACGGTCGGCCGGAGCGCGTGGAGCAGCGGGTGGCGCGGGCCTTCGGCGGAACTGTCGAAGATCCGGTACATGTCGGCCTCGAAGGCATCGAGCATCGCGGGCCGGTCGTCGGCCTGTGCGCGGGAGAGGCCGAGCAGTTCGGCGTCGATGCCCCCGGGTGCGAGGTCTCCGTCACCGATGTCGTCGACGAGCCGGGCGTAGCCGTAGACGGCCATCAGGTCGGTGCGCCAGGCGCGGGGCAGGAAGAAGGGCGCGACGGGGAAGTTCTCGTGGGCGGCCTTGCCGAGTACGGCGCGCGTGTGTCCGTCCCCTCCGTCCGCGGCCTTGGGCCCGGGATGCCCGGCCGCCGCCACCCTTCGGGGAAAGGCGCTCCGCGCCCGTGGCATGTCGGCGGTCATCGCCGTCTGCCCGGTGAGGCGCTCTCCTGGACGGTGCCCCAGCGAAAGACGGCGCAGGTGCCTCGGAGCCGGAGAGTACCCGTAGCCATAGCCGTCACATCTCCCGTTCTACACTGCCGACCCAGAACATCCTATTTCGGACACGCCGCCCGCCCGCCTGCGGCGATTCCCGCTATTTGATGCGGGTACCGAGCAGTACCGCCCGACTTGCCGCGAATCAGCACCGGTACAGCTTACGCCGTACAGCACCTCCGGGCGCGCGCGGGTGAGAACCCCGTCCGCTCAACACAGGACGGTGGGTCACCCTTCCCTGAAAGAGGGCGAGTTGGGGCGCGGAGCGGGCGCGCCGGACCGTCCCGGGCCGATCGGACCACGGCGAGGCCCCCACCGGGAGGGCGGAGGCCTCGTGAATTCGCGGTGCGGGGAGCGGATTACTTGCCGCTCTCCTTTTCGTAAGCCTTGATGACCTCGTCGGTCGGGCCATCCATGACGAGCTCGCCCTTTTCCAGCCACAGCACCCGGTCGCAGGTGTCCCGGATCGATTTGTTGTTGTGGCTCACCAGGAAGACCGTACCGGCCTCCTTGCGCAGCTCCCGGATACGCTCCTCGGACCGCTTCTGGAACTTGCGGTCACCGGTGGCCAGCGCCTCGTCGATCATCAGGACGTCGTGGTCCTTGGCCGCCGCGATCGAGAACCGCAGCCGCGCCGCCATGCCGGAGGAGTAGGTCCGCATCGGCAGCGTGATGAAGTCGCCCTTCTCGTTGATGCCGGAGAAGTCGACGATGCCCTCGTAGCGAGTCCTGATCTGCTCGCGTGACATTCCCATCGCGAGCCCGCCGAGGATGACGTTCCGCTCGCCGGTGAGGTCGTTCATCAGTGCCGCGTTCACACCCAGCAGGGACGGCTGGCCGTCGGTGTAGACCTTGCCGCGCTCCGGCGGCAGCAGCCCGGCGATGGCGCGGAGCAGGGTGGACTTGCCCGATCCGTTCGAGCCGATGAGGCCGATCGCCTCGCCCCGGTACGCGGTGAAGGTGACGCCGCGCACCGCGTGCACCTCCCGCATCCCGGGGGAGCTGCCCTTGCGGCCGATCATCCGGCTCAGGGCCGCGGTCGCGCTGCCCCTGCCCCGGGTGCCGCCGTTCACCCGGTAGACGATGTGCAGCTCGTCCGCGATCACGGTGGGGACATGTTCCTCGGAGACACCGATCTGCTCAGCCACGGCCGTACCGCTCCTCAGCCTTCCAGAAGTACACAAAACCGCCGATGCCCGCCAGGAGCGCCCAGCCGATGGCCAGGGTCCAGACGTGCGGCGGCAGATTCTCCCTGCCGTAACCGTCGATCAGGGCGAACCGCATCAGGTCGATGTAGACGGAGGCCGGGTTGGCCAACAGCACATCGGCGAGCCAGCTGGGGGCGTGAGCCCTCTCGAGCATGTACGGCAGGCTGTACATCACACCGGACCCGTACATCCAGGTCCGCAGGATGAACGGCATCAGCTGCGCCAGGTCCGGGGTCTTGCTGCCCATCCGGGCCATGATCAGCGCTAGGCCGGTGTTGAAGACGAACTGCAGCGCGAGCGCCGGGACGACCAGGAACCACGACCACATCGGGAAGTGCCCGAAGCCCGCCAGGATGATGACGAGCACGATCATGGAGAACAGCAGCTGCTGGAGCTGCTGGAGCGAAAAGGAGATGGGCAGCGAGGCGCGCGGGAAGTGCAGCGCGCGGACCAGCCCGAGGTTCCCCGAGATGGCGCGCACACCGGCCAGAGCGGAGCTCTGGGTGAAGGTGAAGACGAAGACACCCGTCACCAGGAACGGGATGAAGATGTCGTTCTCCATGTCACCCCGGCCGCCCAGCAGCAGACCGAAGATGAGGAAGTAGACGGCGGCATTGAGCAGCGGGGTCGCGACCTGCCACAGCTGGCCGAGCTTCGCCTGGCTGTACTGGGCGGTCAGCTTGGCCTGCGAGAAGGCCAGGATGAAGTGCCGCCTCCCCCACAGCTGCCGGACGTACTCACCGAGACCCGGCCGGGCCCCGCTCACAGAGAGCCCGTACTTGGCGGCGAGCTCGGCCGGGGACAGGCCGTCGTCGGGGGATGGCGGGGCGCTCACCACAACCGCACCGTCATGCGTTGTCTCACTCACAAGTGGAAACTTTCGTCTTCAGGATGCGCAGCCGGATCGGGGCGTGGGCAGGCCTGGGGCGAATGCCGCGTCCCGGGACACGCCCGATGCTCTCAGACACGAGCTTGTCAGATGACAGGAGGTCGGCCCAGTCGGGTCAGCCGCCATACCGTACGCCACTTCATGGGACGGCGGGGACCGCACGGAGCGGTCCAGCCCTCCTTGAAGCCGCCCAGCCAGGCCCGGAGCGCGGGCCTGGAAGGCCGGCGGGCCAGCGTGAGCAGCAGCCATACGCCGAGATAGACAGGGACGAGCAGGGCAGGGAGATTACGGCGGGCCAGCCAGACCCGGTTCCGGGCGACCATGCGGTGGTAGACGGCATGCCTGCTGGGGGCGGTCGTCGGATGGAAGAGCACCATGTCGGAGCGGTAGTCGATCATCCAGCCCGCGTCCAGGGCCCGCCACGCGAGGTCGGTCTCCTCGTGGGCGTAGAAGAAGTCGTCCGGCAAGCCGCCGACCTGCTGGAATACAGCAGTGCGCACCGCGTTCGCGCCGCCGAGGAAGGTGGTCACCCGGGAGGAGCGCAGCGGGTCGGCGGCGCGCAGCCGGGGTACGTGGCGGCGCTGGGTGACGCCGGTGTCGGGGTCGGCGATCCGGAAGCTGATGATGCCGAGCTCCGGGTCGGCGGCGAACGCCTCACGGCACAGCCGCGCGGTGTCGGTCTGCGGCAGCAGGCCGTCGTCGTCGAGGAAGAGCAGCACGTCGACGTCGCTGCCGCCGGGGCCGAAGGCCTCGATGCCGATGTTACGGCCGGCCGGGATGCCCACGTTCTCGGGCAGCTCCACGGTCCGTACGCCCTCGGGCAGCTCGGGCAGCGGGGAGCCGTTGCCGACCACGACGACCTCGACCCGATCGCCCTCCTGCTTGGCGACGGAGTCGAGCAGCGCACGCAGCTCGTCGGGGCGGTTGCCCATGGTGAGGACAATCGCGCCGACCTTCGCCGGAGGCCGTCCCCCGGGAGACCGCTGCGGGCCGCCGGCGCTCATCGCAGCCTGCTCGATGCGAGGATGCTGACGAGGTGCAGCACCGTCTGCAGCACCGCGACGGCCGCGAGCAGGGCGACGGCGATCCGCGTGAAGAGCAGGTCGCCGTGGACGTAGTCCGCGATACCGGCGGCCAGGATCAGCAGGGACGCCTCGACGCCTCCGACGAGCCGGTGGAACTTCAGCGCGGCGGCGGCCTTGCGGGCCAGCGCCAGGCCGGAGGACCGCGGGGTGGACGCCTCGTCCTGTACGGCCGAGAGGCCGCTGCGGGACCGGGCGACGTCGACCAGGTCGGTCTCCGCCTTGATCAGGATCGCGCCGAGGGCGGCGAGCGTGCCCAGGAAGGCCCACAGCCACTGGGTCGGCTCACCGCCGGTGTGGAAGATGTCCGCCGCTCGGATACCGAAGCCCACCAGCAGAGCGGCCTCGCTGAGGTAGTGCCCGATCCGGTCCAGGTAGACCCCGGTGATCGAGGTCTGCTTGCGCCAGCGGGCCAGCTCGCCGTCAACACAGTCCAGCAGCAGATAGAGCTGGATCAGAAGCGCGCCGAGGACGGCCCCGGTGAGGCCCGGGACCAGCAGGGCCGCGCCCGCCGCGACGCCCGCGACGATCATCAGGCCCGTGTACTGATTCGGCGTGATCTTGGTGTCCACCAGGAGCCGGGTGCATCGCAGCGAGATCTCCCGCATATAGATGCGCCCGGCCCAGTGCTCACCGCTGCGCCGGTCCTTGAGTCCACCGGGGTGGACGACCGGACGGAGCTCAGCTAGCGATGGCTTTGGCATAGTCGGCGAATGCGTCCCTGATCTGGTCGGTGGACAGGTCGAGGTGCTCGAGGATGGTGAAGCGCCCGGGCCGGGTCTGCGGTGCGTACTCCACCGCCTTGACGAACTCGTCCTCGTTGAAGCCGATCTCCTGCGGGAGCACCGGCAGCCCGTGCCGGCGCAGCACCTCGGCGAACAGACCCGAATCGTCGTGCGCACCGCGCAGGTGCATCGCGAAGGCGGCGCCGATGCCGACCTGCTCGCCGTGGAGCGCGGAGCGCTTGGGGTACAGCAGGTCGAACGCGTGGCTGATCTCGTGGCACGCGCCGGACGACGGGCGGGTGTCCCCGCTGATCGACATGGCGATGCCGGAGAGCACCAGCGCCTCGGAGAGGACGGTGAGGAACTCGTCGTCGCCGGTGCCACCGGGGTGCCGGAGCACGGACTCGCCGGCCGTACGGGCCATCGCGGCGGCCAGCCCGTCGACCGGCTCACCGTTGATGCGGTGGGACAGCTCCCAGTCCGCGATCGCCGAGATGTTGGAGATCGCGTCGCCGATTCCGGAGCGGACGAACCGGACCGGGGCGTCGCGGATCACATCGAGGTCGATGACCATGGCGATCGGGGTCGGGACACCGTACGAGCCGCGGCCGTTGTCATTGTCCAGGATGGACACCGGCGAGCAGATGCCGTCGTGCGACAGGTTCGTCGCTACGGCGACCATCGGCAGGCCGACCCGCGCCGCGGCGTACTTCGCGACGTCGATGATCTTGCCGCCGCCGAGGCCGACGACCGCGTCGTAACGCTTGCCGCGCATGGCGTCGGCGAGCTTGACCGCGGAGTCGATCGTGCCGTCGCTCACCGGGTACCAGTCGGCGCCCGGCAGTACGGGGGACAGCTTCTCGCGCAGCGCCTGCCCGGAGCCGCCGCTGATCGCGATCGCCAGCTTCCCGGAGCTGGAGATCCGCTGGTCGGCCAGGAGACCCGCGAGATCGTCCAGTGCACCCGTGTTGATGTCGACGACGACCGGGGACGGGATGAGTCGGGTCAGTACTGGCACGCGATCTCCCGGCCCTTCGCGAGGTCGTCGTGGTTGTCGATCTCGACCCACTTGAGGTCGCCGATCGGCGCGATGTCGATCTTGAAGCCGCGGTTGACGAGCTCCTGGTAGCCGTCCTCGTAGTAGAGGTCGGGGTCGCGCTCGAAGGTGGTCTTCAGCGCGTCGGCCAGCTCCTCGCCGGCCTCGGGCTCGATCAGGGTGACACCGATGTACTCACCGGTGGCGTCGGCCGGGTCCATGAGCTTGGTGATCCGCTGGACGCCCTTGTCGGGGTCCACGACGACCTTCATCTCCTCGTCGGCGAGCTGCTTCACCGTGTCGAGGGCGAGGATGATCTTCTGGCCCTGGCCGCGGGCCTCCAGCAGGGTCTTCTCGACGGAGACCGGGTGCACGGTGTCACCGTTGGCGAGGATCACGCCGCCCTTGATGACCTCACGGGCGCACCACAGGGAGTAGGCGTTGTTCCACTCCTCGGCCTTGTCGTTGTCGATCAGAGTGAGCTTGAGGCCGTACTTCTGCTCCAGGGCCTCCCTGCGCTCGTACACGGCCTCCTTGCGGTAGCCGACGACGATCGCGACCTCGGTCAGGCCCACCTCGGCGAAGTTGCCGAGAGTGAGGTCGAGGACGGTGGTGTCTCCGTCCACCGGCACCAGAGCCTTGGGCAGGGTGTCGGTGTAGGGGCGCAGACGCCGTCCGGCGCCGGCTGCCAGCACGAGGCCGATCATGCGGGTTCTCCTGATTCGTCGTGTACTGCGGGTGCCCCTGAGGACACCCAGAAGCGGATGCTCTCGAAGAGCACCCCCAGCGCGAGGACCGCGGCAAGTGCCGTCAGCGCGATGGTGAAATCTGTGTCGTGCAGCAGGGCGGCGGCGATCGTGACCACCAGAATCCGCCCCTCGTGCCCGCCGATCGCCCGCACCAGCCAGTGCGGGGGCGCGCCGGTGCCGCCGCGGATGCGGTACACCGTGTCGTAGTGATGGTAGGCGACGGCGGCCACCAGTCCGAAAGCAGCAGGCAAGGCACCGTTCACCTCGGAGCCGGCGGCAAGGACCAGGATGGTCGTGTATTCCGCTGTGCGGAAGAGCGGTGGCACGAGCCAGTCGAGCGGGCCCGTGAGCGGCCGGGCGACGGCCCATCCCGCGCAGAAGGCGTAGACCAGGGCGGCCAGGACGACCGCCCAGCCGTCGAGCCACTGGAAATAGGCGCTGACCAGCAGGATCGCGGTACCGAGCGCGGCCACGACCGGAGCGGAGTACGCCCCGGCCGGTGCCTTGCGGCCGGGGCCCGCGGCGACGGCCTCGGCGATCGGGCCGGAGTCCGCGAGGTCGGCGAGCGCCTGGGCGGCGCGGTCCGTCCTCCCCCGGTGCTCAACGCCTGGGGGGACCCCCACGGCCTTGCGCGTCAGCGAGCGGAGAACGCGGCCCGCGGTGGTGTAGCAGGCGGCGAGCGCACAGCCGGCCAGCAGGACGTAGAAGACGGTGCGAGGCGTGGCCACGGCCGTCAGAACCGCGATCATCGCCCACCGCTCGCCGATCGGGAGGACGATCATCCGGCGCACCCACACCGTCCAGCCGACCCCGTCGAGCCTTCCCGAGAGGGCGGCGGTGGGGCTGGTGTTGGCCACCGCGTCGTGGTTCGCCTCGTTGAAGGAGAAGTCCACGACATGGCGGCAGGTCTGGAGCACCATCGCGCCGAGGGCGAGCGCCCACACGTCGTCACCGCCGCGGGCCGCACCCAGGGCGAGACCCGCGTAGTAGGCGTACTCCTTGGCACGGTCGAAGGTGGCGTCCAGCCACGCGCCCATCGTCGAGTACTGCAGCGAGTAGCGGGCCAGCTGGCCGTCGGTGCAGTCCAGCACGAAGGAGAAGAGCAGCAGGGCGCCGGCGGCGACGTATCCGCCGCGGGTTCCGGTGGCGGCGCAGCCGGCCGCGATCAGGGCGGTGAGCAGGGACGCGGTGGTGACCTGGTTGGGGGTCAGACCGCGGCGGGCGCACCAGCGGGCGATGTAGCGGGAGTACGGACTGATGAAGAAGGTGGTGAAGAAGCCGTCGCGCGACTTCACAGAGTTCCGCAGCCGCACCCGCTCGTCGTCGACTCCGTCGACGACGGCCTGCGCCTCGGCTCGCTCCGCGGGGGTCACGGGCACGGCGGCGACGAGTACGCCCAGCTCGGGGCGGTGCACGGGGACACCTGCGGCGTGCAGTGCGGCGGCAACGGCGTCCGGCAGGCTGCCGGGCGCGGAGGCCTCCGCGCCCGGCAGCCCTGCGTCCTGCCGCCCGGCGTCCCGCTGTCCCGCGTCCTGCCGGCTCTCCGTCCGCTCCGGGCCCGCCGCCGTTGCCGCCGGTCCGCCGGTGGCGGGCCGGGTGGCGGTTTCCTGACGCGCCGCCGTCCGGGTCGACCGGTCGCCCGCCCCCGGCTGGGCCGCGCTCCCGGCGTCCGTGTTCGTGGCGGCCGCGGGGGCAGGGGCGCCCGGGTGCCCGACGCCGGGCTCCGCCGCGGGCGCAGCCGTGCGAGCCAGCGCGGCGAGCAGCGCGGGCCGGGCCTCGGCCTGGACCGTCACGGCTCCGGACACCGCTGACGCCGGAAAACGGGGGTCGGTCAGAGCCAGCCGCAGCGCGTGCCGGTGAGCCGTCAGACGGGGGTCGACCAGAGTCGCGCGCTCCGTGGCCGGAAGGGCGGTGACCAGGGTCACCAGTTCATCGTCCGCCGCGGCTGCGACCACGTCGAAGCCCAGCGACCGCAGGTCGCCCTCGAGCTGCGACCCGGCGACCGGCGGACCGGTGAGGATTGCGGTCGGCAGACGAACTCACTCCTTGGAAGCTGGCATGGCCGCCCCGTGACTCAGGGGTGTACGGGCAGCGCTCGTGGCACGCCCCGGCTCCGTGGCGGGCGGGCGGCACGTCGGCAGAGGCTATCGGATTCTCGGAAGCGACCGTTCATCGCCTGTTTACGCCCGGATAAGGCCGTAGCGATGCGGAAGTCGACCGACGAAGATCCACCTCAGCATCATGGTCGATCGCAGCCACTGAGGACAAACGCTGCCGGATCCCCTTGGCCGGCGGGGCCTGCTCCCGAGCGGCGCCGGGCTGCCGGGTGTGCGGGGCCGCGGCGTTCTGTACGGGCTGTACGGGAGCCACCCCCGTCCCGGTCGACGGCCGGGAGCCATCCGCCGGGAGTCATCTGGAGGCGGAGGATCGTCCTCCGCCGCCCGGTCGGCCATGCCGCGGGCCGACGGCGGGCCGCTGCTGCTCCGACGACTCCGACGACTGCGGCAGCTCCAGCGGCCCCGACAGCTCCGGTAACGCCGTCGGGTGCCGGACAGGGCCCCGGCAGAGCCGCCGACCAGGCGCGACAGCCGAATCAGGCCGTAGGCTGCCGGGCATGACGTGGCTGATCACAGGTGGAGCCGGGTACATCGGGGCCCATGTGGCGCGGGTGATGGCGGACGCCGGCGAGGACGTCGTCGTACTGGACGACATCTCCGCGGGCATCCCCGAGCGGCTGCCGGAGGGCGTCCCGCTGGTCAGTGGCACGGTGCTGGACCGCGAGCTGCTGGACCGTACGCTCGCCGGGCACCGCGTCAACGGCGTGGTGCATCTCGCAGCCAGGAAGCAGGTCGGGCAGTCGGTCGAGCAGCCGCTGCACTACTACCGCGAGAACGTGCACGGTCTGGGGACCCTGCTGGAAGCGGTGGTCGCAGCCGGGGTGCGGCGCTTCGTCTTCTCCTCCTCCGCCGCCGTCTACGGCATGCCGGATGTGGACCTCGTCACCGAGGACACCCCGTGTCTGCCGATGAATCCGTACGGCGAGACCAAGCTCACGGGCGAGTGGCTCGTACGGGCAGCCGGCCGGGCCCACGGAATCGCCACCGCCTGTCTGCGCTACTTCAACGTGGCGGGCGCCGCGCGCCCCGAGCTGGCCGATACCGGGGTGTTCAACATCATCCCGATGTACTTCGACGCGCTGACCCGCGGCGAGGCCCCGCTGATCTTCGGCGACGACTACCCGACCCCGGACGGCACCTGCATCCGGGACTACGTCCATGTGTCCGACCTTGCCGATGCCCATCTCGCCGCCGCCCGGCGTACGGCCGCCCAGCGGGAAGCGGGCGATCTGACGGTGAACATCGGCACGGGCCGCGGTGTCTCCGTCCGGGAGCTGGCCGATCTGATCGCGGAGATCACCGGCCGTACGGAACCGGCGGCGAAGGTCGTCGGACGGCGGCCCGGAGACCCCGCGCGGGTGGTCGCCTCCGCGGAGCTGATCTCCCGGGAGCTCGGCTGGACCGCCCGGCACGACGTACGCGAGATGGTCGAATCCGCGTGGCAGGGATGGTGCCTGCTCCACCCGGAGGCACGTTCCCGCTGATCGGGAGCCGATCTCCTAGCCGATCTCCGAGCCGATCTCCGCGCTGGTTTAAAAGTGCAGGTCAGAGCATATGACAACGGTGTTCAGTGCCGTGTTGCCGGGTTCCCACCGGCAGTAGTTGACTGTGCTGTGACAGGCCGCGACCGCGGCGAGCGGCCGGCATCCACCGGCCCAGTCGTCAGCGACCCGGGAGGCAGCCGGCATGGGGGCAGGGCACGACCACGGACACTCGCACGGCCCGCCGCCCGGCACCACGGGCACCGCCGCGGCGGCGTACCGCGGACGGCTGCGGATCGCGCTGTGCCTGACCCTCACCGTGCTCGTCGCGGAGGTCATCGGCGGCGTCGTCACCGGTTCCCTGGCCCTGCTCGCCGATGCCGGGCACATGGCGACCGACGGCGTCGGGCTCTCGATGGCGCTGCTGGCCATCCATTTCGCCAACCGCCCGCCGAGCGAGCGCCGCACCTTCGGATACGCGCGTGCCGAGATCCTCGCCGCGGTCGCCAACTGCCTGCTGCTGTTCGGCGTCGGCGGCTTCATCCTCTACGAGGCCGTGCGACGGCTGATCACCCCGCAGGAGCTCGAAGGCGGGCTGACCGTCGTCTTCGGTCTGATCGGCCTGGCCGCGAACGTAGTGTCGCTGGCCCTGCTGATGCGCGGCCGGCGGGACAGCCTCAACGTCCGCGGGGCGTTCCTGGAGGTGATGGCCGACGCTCTGGGCTCGCTGGCGGTCATCGTCTCGGCGGCGATCGTGCTGGCGACCGGATTCCGGCAGGCCGACCCGATCGCCTCGCTGGCGATCGGCCTGATGATCGTGCCACGGGCCTGGAGGCTGCTCCGCGAGGCGCTGGACGTACTCCTCGAGGCGGCCCCGAAGGATGTGGACATGGCGGAGGTCCGATCGCACATCCTGGCCCTGCCGGGGGTCGAGGACCTGCACGATCTGCATGCGTGGACGATCACGTCCGGCCTGCCGGTGCTCTCCGCGCACGTGGTGGTGAGGGAGGACGTGCTGGACGCGGTCGGGCACGAGAAGCTGCTGCACGATCTCCAGGGGTGCCTGGGCAAGCACTTCGATGTGGAGCACTGCACATTCCAGCTGGAGCCCGTCGGGCACGCCGAGCACGAGATCAAGCTCTGCCACTGAATCCGGGCGCCCCGCGCCGCGCCGTCCGACAGGTCCGTCCGACAGGACCGTCCATGTCCGCGCCGTCCCGGGCCGAGCTGGGCGTATCAACCGCCAATCGGGTTGACCTGCGCGGTGAAGGGCACCGCTACGCCCCTTTCGTGCGGCAGACTTGACCTTTGTAGCTTCGAAAGCCCACCCGAAGGATGGCCATGCCGACCACACCAGCCCCCACGGCGGAATTCTCGTCGAACGGCTCCAGCCCCTCGAACGGCGCCGAAGCAGCGATCATGCTCGAACTGGTCGACGAGAAGGGCAGGACGATCGGCACCGCGGAGAAGCTCTCCGCCCATCTGCCCCCCGGCCGGCTCCACCGGGCCTTCTCCGTGTTCCTCTTCGACGCCTCCGGCCGGCTGCTGCTCCAGCAGCGGGCTCTGGGGAAGTACCACTCCCCCGGCGTCTGGTCGAACACCTGCTGCGGGCACCCCTACCCGGGCGAGGCACCCTTCGCCGCCGCCGCCCGGCGTACGGCGGAGGAACTGGGTGCGTCCCCTTCGCTGCTGTGCGAGGCCGGCACGGTCCGCTACAACCTCCCGGACCCGGAGTCGGGGCTGGTGGAGCAGGAGTACAACCACCTGTTCGTGGGCCTCATGCAGTCCGAGCTGAAGCCGGATCCGGAGGAGGTCGGCGAAACGGCCTTTGTGACCGCCGCGGAGCTGACAGAGCTGACGGGGCTGGACGAGGGGCGGCCGTTCTCGGCCTGGTTCATGACCGTGCTGGACGCGGCACGCCCGGCGATCCGCGAGCTGACCGGCCCGTCGGCCGGTTGGTGAGCGGGTGACCCGGGTGGCAGCGGGTGACCCGGGTGGCCGGGGGTCCCAGGTGGCAACGGGGGGGTGACCCAGGTGGCCGGGGGTGACCCGGGTGGCCGGGGTGAGCGAGTGCGGGTGAGCGAGTGCGCCGGGTCACTCGCTCACCGGGTCACCCGGATGTGCGCAGGCCCCTCCAGGTCACCTCGGCCTCATCATCGCGGCGGGGTTCAGCGGCAGCGCCGCCCAGATCACCTTGCCACCGCTCGCGGTGTGCTGGACGTCGCACACACCGCCCGCCTCCGCGGTGATCGCCTTGACGAGCAGCAGGCCCCGGCCGCCCGTCTGGCCCTGGTCCGCGATCAGCGCCTTGGGCCGGTACGGATGGTTGTCCTCGACCCCGACCCGTACCCAGTCGGCGCCCACGGAGATCTCCACCGCGATCTCCGGGGAAAGCACGGCCGCGTGCCGTACGGCATTGGTGACCAGCTCGGAGACGATCAGCAGCAGGCCCTGGACGACGTCCCGCTGGACCGGGACCCGCTGGTTACGCAGCAGATCGCGGACCGCATGCCTGGCATGCGGGACCGAGGAATCCAGGGCCGGTGCCGTGAATCGCCAGACCCCTTCGTACGGCAGTGAAGCCGTCAGCCCGTCCGCAACCGGGGCTCCGGACACCGCCGCCCGTCCCGAGTCGGACGGGACGCTCCCGCGGATCTCCATGATCGGCACCCTCCCTGGTCCTCGACATGGGGGACCCCACGACCTCGCGTGAGGATCCCGCAGCCCTGCCGCCGCACCGGCGGCAGGCATCAGGCGTCAGGCATCCGTCACGGGTGCGACGGCGGATTCCGCCTCACACGTCGAGTGTTGGGAACATATTGGTCCGTACCGGCCAGCTGACAAAAAGTCAGCACTTAATCGACGGGTTCTGCTCGGGTTCGCTTAACCGCATGAGCAGTGCGACTGGTCCTGTCTGTCCTGCTCCGCCTTCAAGCAACTTCCTTTTCGGTCGGGCCCGCCGGTGAGGAGGAGCGGCGCGACGAGGAGGCCGGCGGATGGGTCCGGCCCGGGCGGATAGCATCCGGCGCATGGAGCCCGGACTGCAGCTGGATGTCGCCGACGGTGTCGCGACGGTCGTCATACACAACCCCGCCAAGCGCAATGCCATGACCACCGCGATGTGGCGTGAGCTTCCAGGCCTCCTGGACGGTTCGGCCGCCGATCCCGCCGTCCGGGTCCTGGTGCTGACCGGCGCGGGGGACACCTTCTGCGCGGGCGCCGACATCGGCTCGCTCCAGCAGTCGGCGGGCGAGTCGCAGGGACTCGCGGTGGAGGCGGAGGAGGCACTGGCCGCCTTCCCCAAGCCGACCCTGGCCTCTGTACGCGGCTACTGCGTGGGCGGCGGCAGCCAGCTCGCCGCCGCCTGCGATCTGCGATTCGCCGCCGAGGGGTCGTCCTTCGGAGTCACGCCGGCGAAGCTCGGCATCGTCTACCCGGCGACGTCCACCCGACGGCTGACCGAGCTGGTCGGTCCCGCGACCGCCAAGTACCTGCTGTTCTCCGGCGAGTTGATCGACGACGAGCGCGCGTTGCGGACCGGCCTGGTGGACGAGCTGCTGCCCGGCGAAGCGCTGGACGAGCGCGTGGCGGCGTTCACCCGCGTCCTGGCGTCGCGGTCGCTGCTCACTCAGGCGGCGGCCAAGGAGTTCGCGAACGGGCCCGCGGGGCCGGAGCGGGTCGCGCACTGGGCGGCGCAGGCGCGCGGCAGCGGCGACACCGCGGAGGGGGTCGCCGCATTCCTGGAGCGCAGGGCACCGCGCTTCACCTGGTCGGGGTGAGCCTTTCCGGGGAGAGGCTTTCGGGGTGCGGGCCGCCTCGAATCGAGGAGGAGACGGACCGGCTCGACCGGGCCCCGTACGAGCATCTGGGCGAGGCCGGGGTCGCGCGGCTCACGGAGCTGACCGGCGGCTGGACGATGACGGCGCTGAGCGCCGGCGCGTTCCCGGAGGGCCTCATCGGCAAGGGCTGAAGCGGCCGGGGGAATGGTGGGGCGAAGGGCCGGGACGGGCGAGGCACGTTTGCGGTGGGGCTGCGCGGCAACCAGCGGGCCACAGTATTTTCCGTGAACGACGTCCAGGAGGACATTGTGTTGCGCGCCATCGCAGACGTACTTCGCGCCATCGGCGGCACCCTCGCCGCCGTGGTGACGCTCCCCTTCCGCGCCCTCGCGAGGCTGTTCGGCGGCGCTTCCCGCTCTGCCAGGTAAGCGGGGCACCGCCGGGTCTGAACCCCAGTCTGTCGGCGCCACCTGCCACAATGCAGGCACCAGCGCAACGACAAGGCGGAACGGGATCGTGACGACGTCGATCGAGAGCAGGATCGCCGAGGAACTCGGCGTACGGGAACGACAGGTGGAAGCGGCCGTCGAGCTGCTCGACGGCGGGTCGACCGTGCCGTTCATCGCGCGCTACCGCAAGGAAGCGACCGAGATGCTCGACGATGCGCAACTGCGCACGCTCGAGGAGCGGCTGCGCTATCTGCGCGAACTCGAGGAGCGGCGCACCGCGATCCTCGAGTCCGTGCGGTCGCAGGGCAAGCTCGGTGAAGCGCTGGAGGCGCAGATCCGGGCCGCGGACTCCAAGGCCCGGCTGGAGGACATCTACCTCCCGTTCAAGCCCAAGCGCCGCACCAAGGCGCAGATCGCGCGAGAGGCCGGGCTCGACCCGCTGGCCGACGGGCTCCTCAGCGACCCGTCGGTCGAGCCGCTCGCCGCCGCGGCCGCCTTTGTCGATCCGGACAAGGGCGTCGCGGACGCAGCCGCCGCGCTCGAGGGCGCGCGGGCGATCCTCACCGAGCGGTTCGGGGAGGACGCCGACCTGATCGGCGAGCTGCGCGAGCGGATGTGGGGCAAGGGCCGGCTGGCCTCGAAGGTGCGGGAGGGGAAGGAGGAGGCGGGCGCCAAGTTCGCCGACTACTTCGACTTCTCCGAGCCGTTCACCGAGCTGCCCTCGCACCGGGTGCTGGCGATGTTCCGCGGGGAGAAGGAGGAGGTCCTCGACCTCGCTCTGGAGCCCGAGGAGCCCTCGCCGGAGCCCGGTCCGACCTCGTACGAGCGGGCCATCGCGCGGCACTTCGGCATCGCCGACCGCGGCCGCGCGGGCGACAAGTGGCTTGCGGACACGGTCCGCTGGGCCTGGCGCACGCGCGTACTGGTCCACCTCGGCATCGACCTGCGGCTGAGGCTGCGGCAGGCGGCCGAGGACGAGGCCGTTCGCGTCTTCGCCTCGAACCTGCGCGACCTGCTGCTCGCCGCACCGGCCGGCACCCGCGCCACGATGGGCCTCGACCCCGGTTTCCGTACGGGCGTGAAGGTGGCCGTCGTCGACGCGACCGGCAAGGTCGCCGCGACCGAGACCATCTATCCGCACGTGCCGCAGCAGAAGTGGGACGAGTCACTCGCCAAGCTGGCCGTGCTCGCGCGCGAGCACCGCGTCGAGTTGATCGCCATCGGCAACGGCACGGCCTCCCGTGAGACGGACAAGCTGGCGGCCGATCTCATCGCGCGGCAGCCGGAGTTGAAGCTGACCAAGGTGATGGTGTCCGAGGCCGGGGCCTCGGTGTACTCGGCGTCCGCCTTCGCCTCGCAGGAGCTGCCCGGGTTGGACGTGTCGCTGCGCGGCGCGGTGTCCATCGCACGGCGGCTGCAGGATCCGCTGGCCGAACTCGTCAAGATCGACCCGAAGTCGATCGGCGTGGGCCAGTACCAGCACGATCTGTCCGAGGTGAAGCTGTCGCGCTCCCTCGACGCGGTGGTCGAGGACTGTGTGAACGGCGTCGGTGTCGACGTCAACACGGCGTCCGCACCCCTGCTGGGGCGGGTCTCGGGCATCGGCGCGGGTCTCGCCGAGAACATCGTGGCGCACCGCGACGCGCAGGGTCCGTTCCGGACGAGGAAGTCGCTCAAGGACGTGGCCCGGCTGGGCCCCAAGGCATACGAGCAGTGCGCCGGCTTCCTGCGGATTCCCGGCGGCGAGGACCCGCTGGACGCGTCGAGCGTGCACCCCGAGGCGTACCCCGTGGTGCGCCGGATGGTGTCCTCGGCGGGCGCGGACGTGTCGACGCTGATCGGCAACACCGGGGTGCTGCGCGAGCTGAGGCCCGAAGACTTCGTGGACGAGTCCTTCGGTCTGCCGACCGTCACCGACATTCTCAAGGAGCTGGAGAAGCCGGGGCGCGACCCGCGGCCGGCCTTCAAGACCGCCACCTTCAAGGAGGGCGTGGAGAAGCTCGGCGATCTCGCGCCCGGGATGGTCCTGGAGGGTGTCGTCACCAATGTCGCCGCGTTCGGCGCCTTTGTGGATGTGGGTGTCCATCAGGACGGGCTCGTGCATGTCTCGGCCATGTCCAAGACCTTCGTCAAGGACCCGCGGGATGTGGTGAAGCCGGGTGACATCGTCCGCGTGAAGGTCATGGACGTGGACATCCCGCGCAAGCGGATCTCGCTGACGCTGCGGCTGGACGACGAGTCCGCGTCCGGCGGGGGCGGCGGGCGTACGAGCGGTGGGCGTACGAACGGTGGCCGCGGTGAGCGTGATCGCGGCGGTCAGCGGGAGCGAGACCGCGGCGGCGACCGCGACTCGGCACGTGCGCCGCAGCAGCGACAGGGTCGCGGCGGCGGACGCGGCGGGAGCGGCGGGCGGGAGGCCGCCCCCGCGAACGGCGCGATGGCGGAGGCCCTGCGTCGGGCGGGACTGGTCGACCCGAAGGGCCGCTGAGCCGGACAGCGCCGCATGGTCCGAGGCTGGCTCGCCGTGCCGGCGCGCCTCGGACCGCTCCGGAGCCGGCTCGCGCATCCAGCGGGAGATCGACCGGTTCCAGACCGAGGAGAGCCGGCGGATGCGGGTGCTGCTGTGCGGATCGGCGATGCCCGTCATGGGCGGGCTGCTCGCGAGCAGCCCGCCCTTGCGGGGGCGCGCGCAGCTGGAACTCGTCGTGCGGCGGGCAGCTGGAACGTCGTGCGGCCCTTCGGGTACCGGGCGGCGGCCGATTCTGGGGGGACGGCAGCCCAGCCGTTGCGAGTCCGGGAATTACGTCGCGGTCAGCTTGCCGTCGGCGAGTTCCAGGCGTCTGGTGGTGTGGACCGCGTCGAGCATGCGGCGGTCGTGTGTGACGAGGAGCAGCGTGCCGGGGTAGCTCGAAAGGGCGGATTCGAGCTGCTCGATGGCGGGCAGGTCGAGGTGGTTCGTCGGCTCGTCCAGGACCAGGAGGTTTACGCCCCGGCCCTGGAGAAGGGCGAGGGCGGCCCGGGTCCGCTCGCCCGGTGAGAGCGTGGACGCGGGGCGCAGGACGTGGGCGGCCTTGAGGCCGAACTTGGCCAGCAGGGTGCGGACCTCCGCGGGCTCCGTGTCCGGGACCGCCGCGGCGAAGGCGTCCATCAGCGCTTCGTCGCCGAAGAAGAGGCCCCGCGCCTGGTCCACCTCGCCCACCACGACGCCCGGGCCGAGCGCGGCCCGGCCTGCGTCGAGCGGGATCCGGCCGAGCAGAGCGGCGAGGAGAGTGGACTTGCCGGACCCGTTGGCTCCAGTGATCGCCACCCTGTCGGCCCAGTCGATCTGCAGATCGGCCGGACCGAAGTGGAACGCGCCGCGGCGCACTTCCGCGCCGTGGAGTGTGGCCACGACCGCCCCGGAGCGCGGTGCGGCGGCGATCTCCATCCGGAGTTCCCACTCCTTGCGCGGTTCGTCGACGACCTCCAGCCGTTCGATCATGCGCTCGGTCTGGCGGGCCTTGGACGCCTGCTTCTCGCTCGCGTCGGAGCGGAACTTCCGGCCGATCTTGTCGTTGTCGCCCGCCTTGCGCCGGGCGTTCTTGACGCCCTTGTCCATCCACCCGCGCTGCATCCTGCCCCGGGCCTCCAGGGCGGAGCGGGTGTCGGCGTACTCGTCGTACTCCTGGCGGGCGTGGCGCCGGGCGACCTCGCGCTCCTCCAGGTAGGCCGCGTAGCCGCCGCCGTAGATGTTCACCTGCTGCTGGGTGAGGTCGAGTTCGAGCACCTTCGTCACCGTGCGGGTGAGGAACTCACGGTCATGACTGACGACGACCGTGCCCGCGCGAAGCCCGGTGACGAAGGACTCCAGCCTGTCCAGCCCGGCCAGGTCGAGGTCGTTCGTGGGCTCGTCGAGCAGGAAGATGTCGTAGCGGCTGAGGAGGAGGGACGCGAGCCCGGCGCGGGCGGCCTGGCCGCCGGAGAGGGCGGTCATCGGACGGTCGAGACCGACGGTGAGGCCCAGGCTGTCCGCCACCTCCTCCGCGCGTTCCTCCAGGTCCGCGCCGCCGAGGTCCAGCCAGCGCTCCAGCCCGGCGGCGTACGCGTCGTCGGCGCCGGGCGCGCCGTCGACCAGAGCCTGGGTGGCCTCGTCGAGAGCCGTCTGGGCGGCGGACACGCCGGTGCGCCGGGCGAGGAACTCCCGTACGGTCTCCCCCGGCCTGCGCTCGGGCTCCTGCGGCAGATGCCCGACGGTCGCCGTCGGCGGGCTCAGCCGCAGGCCGCCGTGCTCGGGGGTGTCGAGTCCGGCGAGCAGGCGGAGGAGGGTGGACTTTCCGGCGCCGTTGGCCCCGACGAGACCGATCACGTCCCCGGGGGCGACGACGAGGTCGAGCTCCGAGAAGAGCGAGCGGTCGCCGTGTCCGGCGGCGAGGTCCTTGGCGACGAGGGTGGCAGTCATCAGACGGACGATCCTAGCCAGCGGACCCGCGTACCCGGCGCTCGGCCTGACCGGAGCCGCCGCCGGGGCCCGTACCGTCGCACCCGGAAGGCGATGAGCTGTGCCAACACTAGGGCCATGGCTCCCAGGCGCGTCATGAGGGCTTGAAAGACCGTCGGGAGTAAGGGAGCTGAGTTTCTAGGTCGAGTGACCTAGAATCTTCGGTGTGGACGATGACATCCAGTCCGATCCGACAGGCCCGGTACTCGTGGTCGGCGGTTACGGCACCGTCGGCGGCGATGTCTTCCCCGAGATGACACCGGCGCCGCAGGACGTCGTCCCGGCGCTCGGGAAGGCAGGCGTCATGGTCGAGCTGTCATGATCGAGGAGAAGGGCCAGGGCGCCGGCAAGGCTCCCCAGCTGACACGGCAGGGGAGTATTCGGCGTACGAGCCTTCTCGACGCGGCCGAGGCCGTCCTGGTCGCCAAGGGGAACGCGGATGCCTCGCTCCGGGCCATCGCCGGTGAGGCCGGGGTGCGGGTCGGGCATCTGCAGCACTACTTCCCGACGCGGGCCGATTTGATCAAAGCGGTGCTGGAGCGGGCGCTTGACCGTTCGCTTGAGCGGCTGGCCGATACGACGGGGCTGCGGATCACGCGCGACGACCCGTCGGCCATCGAGACTCATGAAGGGCCGGCAAACCCTGCCGATGTGGTGGCGGTGGTCCTCGCCGAGCAGGAGGATCCGCAACTGGTCCGGCTCTACGTCGAGGTGTGGGCGCTGGCCGCCCGGGACGACGACATCGCCGCTGTGGTCCGGGAGTTTTACCGGAAGTACGTCACCCATGTGGAGACGTTCGTCCAGCAGGGCCGGCCGGATTGGTCGGGCGAATTCTGTCGGGCGAGGGCCGAGACATTCGTCGCGCTGGTCGAAGGGGCGGCCTTGATGCGTTCGGGTATCGCCGGCAGCAGATCGACCGCGATGGATGCGCAACTCGCGGAGCACGCTGTTCAGTTGCTCCGGGAATGATGTTCCGGGGCGCGTGACGTGGGGCGCCGCCGACCGTGCTTCGGTGTGGGTCGGAGCACCCTCACATGTCATCGCCGAGGCGGAATCTCGTATGACAGAGTCTTGGACCTGGCCGAACTCGCTTCGACAGCCGGGATGGATCAGGAGCTCGACCGGCTCGCCAAGAGCCACGGCATCATCCGTACACGTCAGCCGAATCAGCAGGAGATGCGCCCGGCCGACCAGTCCCCCCGGACCCGTCACGGCCGACCGGCCCCCGGGGAGCCGTCGGCGGCCGCCGTCGAGGACCTCGGTCAGCGGTCCGGCGTCTCCGCCGGCGGGGTGTCTCGTACGGGCGCCACCAGCACGCTTCCCGCCGTGCGCGCGACGACGTAGGACTCCCCCTTGAGTGCCTTGCGGTCCGCCTCGATCAGGCGTCGGCCCGGCTCCAGTCGGCCGTCGAACAGCTCGTGGGTGTGGGTGCGCCGGAACCGGTCGACGCGGTAGGCGATGAGCCGCACCCGGCACGGCGCCGTGACCTCGAGCGTGACTCCCTCGGTGCTCGCGGACAGCGCTCCCAGCCGTCGCCGGTCGTACGGGCTGCGGTCCAGTGCCTGCTCCATCTGCGCGACGAGCAGCGGCACGATGGGGGCCGGCCGTTCGACGAAGACCGCGTCCGAGCCGGCGGCCTCGAATGCCCGGTGCACGGCGGCACGTTCCTCACCGTCCACGGACCTGCCGAAGGCGACGGCGCCGTACGTACGCAGTTCGTCGGCGTGCGCGCCCGCGGCGTCCCGGGTGATCTCCGCGCCGATGCCGATGGTGCGCAGTGCGGCGGCGAGCCTGGCCAGCAGTTCCACGCGTCGGCCGATGAGCAGTACGCGGCGACGGTGGCCGGGGACGCCGTCCGCGAGCAGCCGCTCCAACTCCGCCCGGTACTGCTCGCCCCGGAAGCGGAAAGGGCCGATTCCCGGATATCCGTTGCGGGCGAGGTCGGCCCGCTCATCCGTCTGCCAGACGAAATCCCGCCACACGATGTCGGTGCCGTCCCGCTCGATGACGGCGGTGACCGCCCCGCACCCGAGCCCTTCGCACTCGGGGCAGCCGTAGATGACGTACCGGCTGTGGGCAGGGGGTGGTTCGGTCTCCAGAAGCAGCCGCCGGACCTGTGCGGTGAGGATGGACGGCCCCAGGTCGGAGGCGAGCGGCGAGACGGCGTCGAGGTCCGCCAGCCGGAGCAGCAACGGCCTGCCGTCGACGATGAAGTCCAGGAAATCCCGGTGCACTTGGTAGTCACCGCCCGACAGGACGCCGCCGGCGCGCATCGCCGGCGCCAGGCCGAAGGTCACATATGAGTGCTCGGCAGACATGTCCTGAGTATCCCCATCAGGGGCGCCTTCTGAGCGCAGCCGCGCAGATTGGTTCACATGTGCCTACAGGACGGTGTGGAATGGCTCATTCCTGGCGCCGTGTCAGCTGTCGCACCAAGCGGCCCGCTATGGGTAGCGTCGCGGCATGGAGAGCGATGTGATCGTCGTGGGCGGCGGGGTGATCGGGCTGACCACCGCGATCGTCCTGGCCGAGAGCGCGCAGCGGGTACGGGTGTGGAGCCGGGATCCCGCCGGGGACACGACGTCGGCGGTGGCGGGCGGGCTGTGCTGGCCGTACCGGATCGAGCCGGAGGAGCAGGCCGTGACCTGGTCGCTGCACTCCTTCCATGTGCTGTCGGAGCTGGCCGAAGCACCGGATGAGACGGGGGTGCGGCTGGTCGCCGGCACGATGGCCGACACCAGTGGCTGGGACATGGGGAGATGGGGCGAGAGCGTGCCCGGGCTGCGTGCCGCGCGGGCCGAGGAGCTGCCGGACGGTTACGAAGCGGGCTTCCACGCCCGCACTCCACTCGTGGACATGCGCGCTCATCTGCCCTATCTGGAGCGGCGGTTGGCTGCGGCGGGCGGAGTGCTGGAGCGGCGCGTCGCGGTTTCGCTCGACGAGGCGGGGCGGGAGGCGTCGTTCGTCGTCAACTGTACGGGGCTGGGCGCTCGTGACCTGGTCCCCGATCCTGATGTGCGGCCCGTGCAGGGGCAGTTGGTGGTGGTGGAGAACCCGGGTATCGACCAGTGGTTCGTGGCCGCGGGAGGGGGCGCCGAGGAGACGACGTACATCCTGCCGCAGCCGTACGGCGTGATCCTCGGGGGTACAGCGCGGGAGGGAGCGTGGGACCTCACCCCTGATCCGGGGACGGCCGAGGCGATCGTCCGCCGCTGCGCGCGCTGCCACCGGGGGCTCGCGGAGGCCCGGGTGCTCGAACACCGGGTGGGGCTGCGGCCGTTCAGGTCCCGCGTCCGGCTGGAGGTCGAACGGCTGCCCGGTGGTGCGCTGTGCGTGCACAACTACGGGCACGGCGGGGCGGGCATCACCGTGTCGTGGGGCTGCGCGGAGGAGGCAGCGTGGCTGATTGTGGCGGGCGGGGAGGCCACGCGGCGGCCCACGGGAGGCCGCCCGGGTTGAGCGCTCCGGGCAGCCGGGCCCGCGGGTCGGCGGGGGAACCGGTGAATCGCGGCGGTCTCGCGCGGGCATGGGGGAGCACCCGACGCCCGCATTGCCGCCCACGGTGCGCGCCTCCGGTGTCTCTGCGGCCGCACGCTCTGCCCGGCGGGGCGGGGTGCGCCGATGGGCCGCGTGGGTCTCGCGGACTGGTACCGCCCGCCGACGCACGCATCGCGCTCGAGCGTTGCGTATCTCCGGCGTCTTTCCGGGCGCCCTCCCCGTCGGCGCGGCGGCCGCCCTAGGATCCGGCCCGCGCCCGGTCCGCTCGGTACCTGGCGAAGAGGAAGCCGTCCTCCTCCAACAGCCCCGCCAGCTGCAGGTGCAACGGCGCTCCCGGTACGGAGCCGTGCGTGATCCGCTTGCCGGGCCCGGCGGTGACCTGGGGCGACACGGACAGGCACAGCTCGTCGAGGAGTCCGGCCACCGCCAACTGGGCGAGCAGGGTCGGGCCTCCCTCGCACAGCACCCGCGTCCAGCCCCGTTCGGCCAGCGCGACGACGGCCGCCCGGAGATCGACCTGGTCCTCACGCCCCGGCTCGGACACGACGATGCCGTCTGCCACCTGAACCGCCTTCGCCCATGCGCGGCCGGCGGAGGCCCGCCGCGTGGTGATCACCACGGTCGGTACGAGGGCCTCGGTGAACAGCGGCGCCCTGTAGTCGAGGCGGTCGGGCTCGTCGCAGACGACGGCGATGGCGGGCACCGGTGCCTGCCCGGCCGCGGCCCGGCGGTCGGCGACGTCCCCCTCCGGCTCCCGGAGCGGGACGTAGTTCTCCTGGAGCACGGTGTTCTGACCCACCAGGATCACGTCGGCGAGTGCTCGCAGGACGTGGAAGATCCGCTTGTCCCCCGCCCCCGAAAGGCCTGTGGACAGACCGTCGAGCTGGGCCGCGCCATCGGCGCTGGAGACCATATTGGCCCGCAGCCAGGTCCGGGTGGCCGCAGCCGCGGGATAGGCGTACACCTCGGCGAGAGCGGCCGCGTCGTCCGGAGCGATATCACCGATGCCGGACTCCGGTAGAGGGATCAACCTGCGCATATTGGTCATTCTCTGTTATATCGCCGCAGTCCGCAGGCCAACGCAAGGCCGCCCCCTCGACACCGCCCCCCGTCACCCGCCACCCGTGACCCACGACCGCCAACCCGCACACTCTGGAACATCAAGGATGAAGCGAGAGAAATCGACCCGGTTCAGGCGGCTATCGCGGCCGCTCTCGCCCAGAGATAGCGGCCGAGCGGGACGGGGCGAGGCGGCACGGGGTCCAGGGGCGGGGCGAGGCGGCACAGGGTCCGGGCGAGGCGGCACAGGGTCCGGGCGGGGTGAGGCGGGCCGAGCCGGGCGTCCAGCCTGCCCCACCGGTCCGAAACGGCGCTGAGCCCCCGTCACCAGGTCTCGCCGGGTGACGGAGGCTCAGCCTCTGCGCCGTCCTTCAGCTCTTGGGAGCCGGCTCCTTGCCGTTACCCGAGTCCGTGGCCGGGCCGATGTGGATCTCGAAGTCGCCGCCGAACTTCTCGTGACCGGCGATCACCGCCGTCTCGACGGCCTCCTCACCCCGCTCGCCACGTACGATCAGCGGGTCCCGCCGCAGGTCACGCATGAGAGCCAAGCACAACCCGACCATGACCAGGGTGAAGGGCGCCGCGACCAGGATCGTCAGGTTCTGCAACCCGGTCAGGGCATCGCCTTCCCCGCCGCCGATCAGCAGCATGACGGCCGCGACACCACCGGTCACTACGCCCCAGAAGACAACGACGGGCTTGGTCGGCTCGAAGGCGCCCCTCTGGGAGAGCGTCCCCATCACGATCGACGCGGCGTCGGCGCCGGAGACGAAGAATATGCCGACCAGGACCATCACGAGGATGCTCATCACGGTGGCGAGCGGGTACTGCTGGAGCACACCGAAGAGCTGACCCTCGGGCGTCGCTTCGCCCGCGAGCTTCCCCATCTCCTGCAGCTTCATGGCCGAGCCGCCGAAGATCGCAAACCAGACCAGGCTGACCGTGCTGGGCACCAGGATCACACCGCCGACGAACTGCCGGATGGTGCGGCCACGGCTGATCCGCGCGATGAACATGCCGACGAACGGCGTCCAGGAGATCCACCACGCCCAGTAGAAGACGGTCCAGCTGGAGAGCCAGTCGGCCACGCCCTTACCGCTGGAGGCCTCCGTACGGCCGATGAGCTGCGGCAGGTCTCCCAGGTACGTGCCGATGGTGGTCGGCAGCAGATCGAGGATCAGGATCGTCGGACCGGCCACGAACACGAAGAGGGCGAGGATCAGCGCCAGCACCATGTTGATGTTGGAAAGCCACTGGATGCCCTTGGCGACACCCGACACCGCGGACGCGATGAAGGCCACGGTCAGCACGGCGATGACGGCAACGAGAACCCCGGTGCCCACCGTTTGCATCCAGCCGAGCTCCTTGATGCCGCTGCCGATCTGCAGGGCGCCGAGGCCCAGCGAGGCGGCGGAGCCGAAGAGCGTCGCGAAGATCGCCAGGATGTCGATGAGCTGACCGCCCCAGCCGTTCGCGCGCTTCTTGCCGATGAGCGGCTCGAAGACGGAGCTGATGAGCTGGCGGCGGCCACGCCGGAAGGTGCTGTACGCGATCGCCAGGCCCACCACCGCGTAGATCGCCCACGGGTGGAGCGTCCAGTGGAAGAGCGTCGTGGCCATGGCGGTCTCCATGGCCTGCGCGGCGTCCGCCGGGTTCGTCCCGGGCGGCGGCTCCCTGAAGTGCGACAGGGGCTCGCTGACGCCGTAGAACATCAGGCCGATGCCCATGCCCGCGCTGAACATCATGGCGACCCAGGACACGGTGCGGAACTCCGGCTGCTCACCCTCCTTACCGAGGGTTATCTTGCCGTAGCGGCTGACCGCGAGCCACAGCGCGAAGACGACGAAGCCGGAGGCCGCCAGAACGAAGGCCCAGCCCGCGTTGTGCATCAGACCGCCGAGCAGCGACCCGGACGTCTTCTCGAGCGCGTCCGTGGCCAGGGCGCCCCAGACGACGAAAGCGAGCGTCGCGGCGGCTGTGACGCCGAACACGACGCGGTCCGTCTTCGGACGCTCCGTCTGGTGCGCGCTGTCGGAGGAGTGATTCATCACCACCTCGTCGGCTGCCCCACCGCCGTCATTTTCTTGATCCAACACCTAATGACCCTCTCGTGGCTGAAATCTGGCTATCCGCTACCCCTAACCACGCAACCCTGCCCCAATCCGGTCCGGTGGAAGCCGTTGTGCGAGCGTGACATGACCCTGCCTGCACGCAGTCGCACCCCTACGCTCCGTATACGTAGTGGTGGCGGTCAGCAGCCGGCCGCGGGCCGACCGACCGTGAGATGCTACGCGGCCTCGGCTGCGCGGTGCCCTACGCGTTGACGCGGTCCGTGACGGCCATCGCTTCGGGTGCCGGCGCGCTCGCCTGGACCGACTTGCGTTCGATCAGGCCGAGCATCACACCCACGATGATGATGAGGCCGCCCACCAGCTGCGCGGCCTGCACGCGCTCCCCGTTGATGACCACGGCGCCCAGCACCCCGAACACCGGTACCAGATTGAGGATGTTGACCGCGACGCTCGATTTCATGCGGCGCAGGCCGTAGTTGTAGAGCAGGAAGCCGCCGACCGAGCAGGCCACGGCGAGATAGGCCAGCAGGGCGGAGCTGCCGGCGCTGGGCATCCGCCAGTCGGGGATCTCCAGGAGCGAGGCGAGGAGGAAGCCCCCGGCGCCCGCGACCGTCTGGTAGTACGTGACGCTGACGGCGTTCTGGCCGTCGCTGGAGAGCTTGGCGAGAACGTTGTAGCCGGCCCAGACCAGCCCGCCGAGCAGCAGCAGGATGTCGCCCAGCCAGCGGTTGTCGCCGCCCACCTCGGCTCCGTTCCGGACGACGAGGACCGCCCCGGCGGCGGCCAGCAGCACACCGGTCACCCGCAGCAGGGGCATCCGTACCCGGAAGGCCACCAGCTCGAGGAGCATGGTCATCAGCGGGTAGGTGGCCACGATCAGTGAGGCGTCGGAGGCGGCGGACAGCTGCACTCCGATGTTCTCGAGGATGAAGTAGGCCGTGATGCCGAGCAGTCCGCTCAGATACATCAACCGGCGCTGACGCCGGCCGGGCCGGGGCCCGGCGCTGCGGCGCAGCCGCATCATCATCATCAGCAGCACCGCGGCGAGTGTGAAGCGCACCGCGCCTATCGTGAGCGGCCCGACATCGCTCAGTACCTGCTTGGTGACGGCGTAGGAGCTGCTCCAGAACAGCGCGGCCCCCACGACGGCGCTCACCGCCCACACCCTGGTCATCCCGTCGTCCTTCACTGCGGTCCCCCTCTCAGGCCTGCGGTTCACACAGGTCGACTCTCAAGGACCCCAGGCGAATTATGAACGGATTAATGAACCAGACCGTAGCAGGCCGACGATGAGGAGGCGTAACATCCGAACTTCATTCGGTACATAGGCGATTGGCCAGAACATGGACGAACTAGATTCGGCACTGGTACGTCTTCTGCAAGAGGATGGTCGGCGCAGCAATCGGGACCTGGCAAGGGAGTTGGGGATAGCCCCTTCCACCTGCCTGGAACGGGTGCGGTCGCTGCGCGAACGCGGGGTGCTGCTCGGCATCCACGCCGAGGTCGACCTGACCGCCATGGGTCGGGGGCTGCAGGCCATGATCGCGGTGCGGGTGCGGCCCCCGACGCGTGCGGTGATCGAGGGGTTCCAGCGGTTCGTGGCGGAAATGCCCGAGGTGATCTCGGTGTTCGTCCTGACGGGCACGGACGACTTCATCCTGCATGTGGCCGTACGGGACACCGACCATCTGCACGCGCTGGTGCTCGATGAGCTGACCAAGCGGCAGGAACTGGCCGACGTACGCACCTCGGTGGTCTACGGGCACCACCGCAAGAAGGTCATCGACCTCGGATGAGCTGTTCCGCGACCTCGATGAGCAGATCGTTCGCGGCCGGCTCGCCGACCGTGACCCGCGCCCCGTCACCGGGGAAGGCCCGGGTGAGGACGCCGTGCCGCTCCAGCTCGGAGGTGACCCGTTCGGTGTCCTGACCGAGCGGCAGCCACAGGAAGTTGGTCTCGCTCGCGGGCACCTCCCGGCCGGGCGCCGCCAGCGCCGCGCGCACCCGCTCCCGCTCCGCGGTGATCCGCTCAACCCGCGCGAAGAGCTCCGCCTCGGCATCCAGCGAGTGCAGGGCCGCCTCTTCGGCGATGGAGCTCACCCCGCACGGGACGGCGCACTTGCGCAGCGCCTCGGCGATCTCGGGGTGCGCGACGCCGTAGCCCACGCGCAGGCCCGCCAGTCCGTACGCCTTGGAGAAGGTGCGCAGCACCAGGAGGTTGGGGCGGTCGCGGTACAGGGCCATCCCGTCCGGCGCGTCCGACGACCGGTAGAACTCGAAGTACGCCTCGTCCAGCACCACCAGCACATCGCTGGGCACCTGGTCCAGGAAGCGCTTGAGCCGCATCGCGCCGACCGCCGTGCCGGTGGGGTTGTTCGGCTCGCACAGCAGGACGGCGGAGGTGCGCGGCGTGATGGCCGCGGCCATCGCGTCCAGGTCGTGGGTGTGGCCGGTCAGCGGGACCTCGACCGGGATCGCGCCGGCCATCCTGACGACGATCGGGAACGCCTCGAAGGACGGCCAGGCATAGACCACTTCGTCGCCCGGCTTCAGCATGGCCTGGCCGATCTGCTGGTAGATGCCGACCGAACCGGGCCCGGTGATCACATGGGAGTGCGGGACGCCGAGCTTGCCGGACAGCGCGTCGATCAGCCGCTCGGGAAAGATGCCGGGGTAGCGGTTGGTCGCCGCGGACGCCTCGGCGATCACCTCGCGCACGGACGGCAGCGGCGGGTAGGGGTTCTCGTTGAGGAACAGTCGGTGCGAGGGGCCCGCGGCGGGCGGCCTCGGGGGCTTGGGCACGTAGGCGGGTATACCGCTCAGCTCGGGGCGGGGCGCGGGGGCACTGGGACGCATCGTCCGGGTCTCCTCTGGGGGGTCGCGTACAGAATCGGCTACGAGCGGGGGCCGGACACCGGCTCTCAGTCCAGCGTGAAACGGTGACCGTGCCCCTGTGCCTGGGCCGCCTCGGCGATGGCGAAGCCGGACATGATGTCCTGCACCCCGAGCCCCAGCGACTTGTAGATGGTGATCTCCTCCGCGGCGCGGCGTCCGGGGTGGTCGCCGAGCAGCACCTCGCCCAGTTCCGCCGCGATGTGGTCCGGGCCCACGAGGCCCTCGGCCAGCGGCGCGCGCAGATCCCCGGACTCGGACTCGGCCGACTGCCGGCTGTCCACGAAGAACGTGCTCCGGGCCACCGCTTCGGAGGACAGCTCGCGGTGGTCGGCGAAAGAGGCGCCCGCGGCGTTCAGATGCGCACCGGGGGCCAGATCCGCCGCCTCGACGATCGGCTCCTTGGTGGAGGTGGTGGTGCACACCAGGTCCGCTCCGGCCAGCGCCTCGGCCGGTGTGGCGACGAGCTCCACCTCGATGTCCAGCTTCTTGGCGGCCCACTCGCGGTACGCCTGGGCGTTCTCTGCCGTACGGCTCCACGCACGCACCCGGCGCAGCGGCCGCACCAGCCGCATGGCCTCGAGGTGGCTGCGGGCCTGCACGCCGGAGCCGAGCACCGCCAAGTCGCCGGCGTCGGGCCGGGCAAGAGCGTCGGCGGCGACGGCGGAGACCGCCGCGGTGCGTATCGCGGTCACCGCGCCGGCGTCCATCATGGCCACCGGCACACCGGTGTCGGGGTCGAAGACCATGACGATGCCGATGTGCAGATCGAGGCCGCGTGCGGGGTTCTCCGGTTTGAGGACCATGGCCTTGAGGCCGTACCCGGCCAGCTCCTCGCCCTGGACGTAGCCGGGCATGGTGCCCAGCAGACCGCTGTCGGACTCGGGGCGCAGGATGGTGCGCAGCGGCTGGTCGACGAGGCCCCCGCTGTACCGGCGCATGGCCTCGGCCATGACCTCGATGGCGCGGTTCATCGGGTAGACCTGTCGCACCGTGGCGCGGTCGATGAGCAGCATTGCGGCCTTTCCGTGTCGTGCGTGGTTCGGCTGTGCGGGACGAAGCGGCTGTACGGGGTGAAACGGCTGTGCGGGGTTGGGCCGACGCGCCGGGCGTACGCGTGTCGACGCGTCGGCCCGGGGGCCTAGTCCTTGTCCTTCTCCGCGGGGCCGCGCAAGGCGAAGACCGACCACAGCATGCGGATCGTCCGGGTGCGCGAGATGAACTCCAGCGCATGGGCCTTGGCAGCGGGCTGGGTGGTGAGCGCCAGGTCCGTCTCCCTGCGGTGGGCCTGTCCGGCGGCGGCGCTGGTGGAGGTGGTGTAGAGGATCTCGCCCACCGCGTACTCCTTGGGCAGCAGCTCGCCCACGAGGGCGACCGGCGCCGGGTGGGTGGCGATCCGGGCCTTGGCGGGAACGCGGTGGCCGGGCGAGATGGCGATGCCGTAGTGCGGGGTGTCGAAGAGGAATGCCCCGGCGAAGAACAGGCCGGGGTCCATATAGAAGCTGTGGATGCCCGCGTAGGCGTTGGCGACCACCACATGGCTGGCGTTCTTGGCGCGCAGCGCCTCGCCCGCCGCCTCGTAGGTGTCGTGCAGTTGGATGCTGGGCGGCGCGTTCTGGCCGCGGTCGGCCCAGAGATAGAGCGCGGCCTGCTCGCTGCTGGTGCCCGCGGGGCCGAGCGTGGCAATGGAGGTGATCTTTCCGCCGGTACTGAGCCCGGCGTCTATCCAGCCTAATTCCTGAAGCATGGGTACCCCCCGTGTCGGTTTCTGAGTGAGTGGTGGTCAGGCCGTCGTCGAGCCGACGGCCTGCAACCAGTGGTGGTAGCTCGGATTCTGACCTCGTACGACGTCCTGGTAGGCGCTGACCAGGGATCTGGTCAGCGGGCCGGGGACGCCGCTCCCGATAGAGCGGCCCGCGATCTCGTTGACGGGCACGATCTCGGCGCCGGTGCCGGTCAGGAAGACCTCGTCGGCGTTGAGGAGGTCGTCCCGGTCCAGGTCCTCGAAGGACGTCCGGGTGTCGAAGAGGTCGGCGGCCAGTGTCACCACGGTTTCCCTGGTGATGCCTTCCAGCAGGTCGGCCGTGGCGGGCGGGGTGACCAGCTGTCCCTTGACGACGGCGAACACGTTGGAGGTGCTGGCCTCGGCCACGTGCCCGCGGCTGTTGAGGAGGATGGCGTCGTCGTAGCCGCCCGCCTGCGCCTCGTCCACGGCGAGGGCGTTGTTGACGTAGCCACCAGTGATCTTGGCGCGGACCGGGAGCACAGCCGCCTGCGGCCTGCGCCAGGAGCTGATGGCGCAGCGGATGCCCGAGGACTTGGTGTACGAGCCCATCCGGAAGGCGTTGACGGACAGCGCGTCGGAGACCCGCTGGAGCTGGACGCCGGGCGGGGTGCCGGGCATCAGGGCGCGCTTGTAGCCCAGGGGGCGGATGTACATGTCGCTGCCCGTGCCGAGCCGGCGCAGCAGCTCGGCGGTGAGTTCGCAGAGCTCTTCGGCGCTGCGGTCCACATCGATACGCAGCGTCCGGCAGCTGCGGAGAAAGCGTAGATAGTGGTCGTGGGCACGGAAGATCCGCAGTTCGCCGTCGGGCCCGGCGTAGGCGCGGATGCCCTCGAAGACACCAGTGCCGTACTGCAGGGCCTGGGTGGTGACGGGAACGCGTGCGTCTGCGAGCGGGACGAACTCCCCGTCGTGGTAGGCGAGTGCGGCGATCGCGGGGGAGGCTGCGCCAGGGTCGGCGGCGCCGGTAGCTGCGGTGGACTGCGCAGCGGTGGACTGCGCGGGGGCGGTCACTGGGCACGTCCACTGGTGAGCGCGAGCGCAGCGGCTCGCTCACCGTCCGGGGTGGCCAGTCGGCGGTCCTCCACCCGCGCGGCCTTCCAACTGACCATCGCGCCGGTGGTGGTGACGCTGCTCAGCGTGCCGTACTCGACCGTGACCGGTACGTCCAGCCGCTCGCGGACGACCTCGGCGATGGCACTCTCGTCCACCGACACGCCGTCGCGGTCCGACGGCACCTCCAAGTGGAGGGTCAGCTCATCCTGGCCGTCCACGGCATCGATGACGAGCTGGTAGTCGAGGTAGCCGCGCGGCCTGCTCAGCACCAGCTCCTCCAGGTCGTAGCCACTGATCCGGTGACCGCCGATCACCAGGCCGTCGCGGGTGCGGCCGAGGACCTCCAGGCTGGTGGCGGGCAGGGTGGCGGCGGGGTCTGCCGCGCCGAGGCGCACCAGGTCCCCGGTGCGGTAACGGACGAGCGGCTTGCTGCCCTGGTAGAGGGAGGTGACGACGAGTTCGCCGGTTCGCACGCCGTCCGCCCCGGGCTCCACCGCGAGGCCGGACTCCGGGTCGATGACCTCGTAGAGGTTGAGCAGGGGCGCGGTGTAGAGGCGCCCGTCGGCGCCGCCGGCACCCATCACGGACGCTTCCTGGGAGGCGTACAGCGCGTTGTAGGCGCGGGCACCCCACAGCGCGCCGATGTTCTCCAGCAAACTCGGCGAGGCGAGTTCGCCCGTGCACATCAGTACATCGAGGTTGAAGTCACGGCGCGGGTTCAGCCCGGCGGCGTACGCCTTCTTCGCCAGCGACAGGGCCATGCCGGGGGTGCTGAACAGGCCGGTGGCCGGCAGCACCCGAAGCGTCTCCAGCGCACGGTCGTAGCCGACCATCGGCGAGTGGGGCCACATCTTGGCGACGGCGTGGCCGAGGTTCCGGCAGACGTCGCCGAAGGTGTCGCCGAAGGCGTGCAGCTCGGTCGGGCCGGAGACGCCGATGACCTGCTCGTCGCCGAACTGGCGGAAGATCGTGTCGTAATAGACGGTCAGTGCGGTGTTGTTGTGCAGCGAGTCCGTGTTGTTGCGCGGGCAGGGCGTGCTGCGGCCCGTGGTGCCGGTGGTCTCGTAGAAGATCCAGGCCTTCGACATCGGGAGGGAGAGCACTGCCTCGAACTCGCGGCGCAGATCGTCCTTGGTGGTGAAGGGGACGGCGGCGAGCTCGTCGGCGGAGAGCGAGGTGATCGCCGCCGGGTCGCACGCGGCGAGGTGGCGGCCGTAGAAGGGAGAGTGCTCCTTCACATACGCGATGGTCCGCCGGAACTCCTGGAGCTGGTGGGCCGCCAGGGACTCCTCGGTCCACTCGCCGCGGGCGAAGGACTGGTGCCGGTCGCGTATCCCGTGGGCTAATTGTGCGAGTTCCTCGTTGAAAACCGTGAACATGTTTCCTCGTGTCAGTGCGCGTGGGGTGGGAAGCGGTGGTCAGCGGTAGAGGGCGAGACTACCGGTGAGCTTGTTCACCGGGGACTTGCCGCCGCATACGGCCAGGCCGATGTACGGGAGCTCGGCGGTGGGGATCTCGGCAGTGCGCCGGGTGTACTCGTCGTAGCTGCGGGAGGACTGGGCCACCGCGGTGAAATCCACGACGAAGACCCCCTCCAGTTCAGCGGCCTTGAGGGCGATGTCCCGAAGGTCCGCGGCCTTGCCCTTGAGGATGGGGACGGGGATCGCGGTGATCCCGGTGTGCGAGCGGCCGTCGCCGTCCTTGACCGCGTCGCCGACGATGCCGTCCACGAACTTCCCCACCGACAGCGCCAGGGCCGCCACCGTATTCATCGCGAGCCCGAGGGCAAGCTCCTCATCGATGACGATGGCGCACTTCTCGAAGTTACCGTCCATTACGCATTCCTGATTTCCGCGCCGTAGCGCTGGCCGGCGGTGGACCGCGGGCTGCCGCGGGGTTCACCGCGTCGAAGGGGAAACGGTCTTACTCGTCTACGTCGGCAATGACCCAGTCACTCACTTCACGCCACAACTTGATGGCGCTTTGATGAAATTCATTGACGAGGTAACGCTCCAGCGCCGCCTCGTCCTCGACGAGTCCCATCGCGAGGAAGTCGTACGCGATGGGGCGGGTGGATATATTACGGCCCACGCGCCACTCGTGGAGTTCCGGAACCTCCGAGCCGACCTTCTCGGCGACCCGCTCCGCCTCCAGCACCCTGGGGTCGTCCCAGGTGATTCCGGGCTTGAGCTTGAAGAGCACGACATGACGGATCACAGCTGGCCTCCGAAAGTGGAAAGGTGTGGAGAAGAAGGGGCGCTGTCCCGGCCAGGTTCCGAGTCCGGGCCCAAGTCCGGGTCCGGGCACGGTTCCAGGCCCGGTTCCGGGCGCGGTTCCGGGAACAGGTCCGGTACGCACCGGGGCTCGACGTCGGCGGGCACCTCGCCGCGCGCGGCCGCGCGGCGGGCGAACTCCCGCACCGAGGCGAACTGGCGCTCCCCGAAGGAGTAGTCCAGGGCGTGGTAGTAGTCGGCCAGCACCTGCTCGCCCAGACGCCCGGCGCGCTCGGTGGCCGACGCCCGGTTCGCGGCCGCGGCCACCGCGTCGGGGTGGCCGCGGGCCCGTAGCACAGCGTCGAGCAGTGCCGAGTGCACCGCGCGCACCCGGTCGGGGTGGGCGGCGGCGAACTCCCGCCGAACCGCCCATACGGCGAAGACCATCGGCAGCCCGGTCCAACTGCGCCACATGGCCCCGGTGTCGTGCAGCGTCAGGCCCGCCGGCCTGGTCGAGTTCAGCCGCAGCGCGTCGTCGCCGATGAGTACGGCGGCGTCGGCGGCGCCCGACATCGCCTCCAGATCCTGGTGGTGGGCGAGGTAGTCGGGGCGTATGCCGACGGCGTCCTCCAGCAGCATCCGTACGAGCAGCACGGTGGTGCGGCTGGTGTTCGACAGAGCCACCGCCTTGCCGTCCAGCTCCTTGAGCGGCAGCCGGCTGACCAGGTGGCAGGACCGCACGGGCCCGTCGCTGCCGATCGCCAGGCCGGGCAGGAGCAGCAGTTCATCCGCGTGCTTCAGGTACCGGACCAGGCTCACCGGGCTGATGTCGAGCCGCCCGGCGAGCAGTTCGGCCGCCAGCTGTTCCGGGGCCGCGGACAGCGACTCCAGCTGGTGCGCGGCTCCGCTGTCGGCCAGGCCCCAGCGGACGGGCGCGCAGTTGAGGAAGGAGATGTCGCCGACCCTGGCGATGGCGTGCCGACCGCGTTCCGAGGAACCCGCGGGCATGGTCACGCGGAGGTCTGGACCGCGGGCGCGGCGGGCGGCGGTGTGGCGGGCAGCGGCTCCTGGGCGCCACCGCGGCAGAGCTCCAGAATGCTCATCGCGATGGTCGTTCCGGGCGTACCGACGCCGGCGTTGTAGCGGTTGAGCACGACCATTTCCCGTGAAAAGACCGTGCGCGGGCCGCCGCCACCCATGCGCCGCCGCTGGATGCGCTCGGAAATCTGCATCCTGCGTTGCAGGAGTTCAATTACGGCGGTGTCGATCTCGTCTATCTCTTTGCGATAGCTCTCGATGGGTGCATCGTCATTACGTAAGTTCACTTGAATATTACCCACTGTCCGACCGGGGAGAATCTCAACGTAATTCAGGCATGACCCGGCGGCCGTAGATACGCCTGCCGGGCGATCAATTGTCGCTTGGATCGATCTTAAGCAGTGCATGCGCCGGGGAGCAAGGATTGGCAGTGTGATCTTGAAATCTGAGACGGGATCCTGACGTACTGGCCCCCGATACCGCTTTCTTGATGACTGGTCAGCTTCTTTATAACGCCGTCACGGTTACAGAGAGCGGCCTTACGGTCACGTTGCTTCCAACGCAACGCCGTTGAATCGGTTACGGGCGGTCCGCCCTCATCTCCTCAGCTCAGTCCGCTACCAGCACAGGCGCTGCATCGCATGGCCTCAACTGCACCCGCACATCGGCCCGGAGACGTGCCGACGGCTTCTCTGCACCGGATGTATACACACCGAATATAGCTCTTGGCATGTTCTGCCAGACCACCCCCCGGAAGCGTGCGAGGCCGTGCCCCACATCCGGGCACGGCATCCTCGTGTCCCCGGCATGGCGACCGTGTGACATAAGTGGCCATGGATGCCCCCGCGTCCCTTGGTGCCGAATAGGGTCGAACGGACCCTTTGCGTCTACGAGTTGGAGGACTCGTGCACCGCAGACTCCTTGCCCCGAGCGCGCTCGCCGGCTGCCTGCTGCTGGCGATCCCGGCATCGGCAGCGACAGCTGCCCCCGAAGCGAGCGCGCCCGGCGCCCCGGGCATCGGCGACCCCTACTACCCGGACTACGGCAACGGCGGATACGACGTCTCGCACTACGACCTGCGCCTGAAGTACCAGCCGAAGAACGATCGCCTCGAAGGTACCGCCACGCTCCTCGCCACCACCACCGAGGCTCTGTCGCGCTTCAACCTCGACTTCGCACTCGATGTGAGCGAGGTGCGGGTCGACGGCAGGAAGGCGGCGTTCACCCGGGCCGGCTCGCACGAGCTGGAGATCACCCCGGTCGCGCCGCTGGACAAGGGACAGCGGGTCAGCGTCGTCGTGCGCTACTCCGGAACCCCGTCCCAGGTGAAGGTCGACGGCTACACCTCCTGGCACCGCACGCCGGACGGCGCAGTCGCGGCGAACGAGCCGGAGGCCGCCTGGTGGTGGTTCCCGAGCAACGACCACCCGCTCGACAAGGCCACGTACGACATCTCAGTCGCCGTGCCGGCCGGCACACAGACGGTCAGCAACGGCGTACTGACCTCGCAGTCCTCACAGCTCGGATGGACCCGCTACAACTGGCGTTCCGACAAGCCCCAGGCGACGTACCTCGCCACCCTCGCCGTCGGCAAGTTCGACATCACCACCGGCAAGACGGCCGACGGACTGCCCGTCCTCAACGCCTACAGCAAGGACTTGGGCGACAACGCGGGCGCGGCGCGCGCAAGCGTCGAGCGGACGACCGAGGTCGCCGAGTGGCTGACCGAGGTGTTCGGCCCGTACCCCTTCAACGCGCTCGGCGGCTACGTCCCCAACACGACGACGGGTTACGCGCTGGAGACCCAGACCCGGCCGTTCTACAGCCCGCGCCAGTTCGCCGACGGCGCCAATGTCTCCGTCGTCGTCCACGAACTGGCCCACCAATGGTACGGCGACAGCGTCTCGGTCAAGAGCTGGAAGGACATCTGGGTCAACGAGGGCTTCGCCCGCTACTCCCAGTGGCTGTGGTCGGAGAAGGAGGGCGACGGCACGGCGCAGGACCTGGCCGACTACGTCTACGCGCAGCACCCGGCCGACGACCCGTTCTGGAAGGTCGAGCCCGGCGACCCGGGCCCGGAGAACCAGTTCCACCTCGCCGTCTACGACCGTGGCGCCCTCGCGATCCAGGCGCTGCGCAACGAGGTCGGTGACAAGGACTTCTTCGCGATCCTTAAGGGCTGGCCGCAGGAGAACGCCTACGGCAACGCCAAGGTCGGGGACTTCGTGCAGTACGCCGAGAAGGTGTCCGGCAAGCCGCTCGCGGATCTTTTCGAGACCTGGCTCTACACCGAGGTGAAGCCGGCCGCCCCGGCGGCGGCGCGCGCCACGATAGGCACGGAGAAGGCCCCGGCGAAGCCGAAGTCATGGAAGAAGATCGCCGCGACGAACACCGCCCACGACTACGGCAAGGTGCACTGACCCAGCTCGTCACCCGCAGCCCGCCGGGCCACCGTTCCGTCTCGGCCCGGCGGGCTTCGCACTCCATCGGCGCACTCACAGTGGCGCGGGCCATCACACAACGCCGGCCGAGCGGTTGAGCTGATGGCCCGCTGGTCGCAGGGAGGTTGGAAAAGGCTCAGTGAGGTGCCGCGCACTGGAGCTGGTCTCCCAAGGCATCCCGGAACAGCCATTCCGCGTTCACAGGGCGGACTCCCGGCTCGCGCGGCGGGCCCTGCGCGCGTAGGGCAGATAGCGCAGTCGCTCCGGGAGCAGCGGCACCACGTACGCCACGACCCGCCCGAAGCGCCGTAGTGTGCGCTCCTGCCGTTCGGTCCACTCCAGGCCGATCGCCTCGCGCGCGTCCGGTGGCATCAGGCCGATGGTGAGGAAGCGGCGGGCCCGCAGGAACGGTGGCAGCAGCAGCGGCCAGGCGGCGCGCAGCAGCAGGCGCAGCGGGCGGGGGCCGCGGGCGGGCGGCGGTACGGGCACGTCCGTGGCGACCAGCTCCCGTACGACCACCGTCGCCTCCAGCTCGTGATCGAGCACGTTCCGGTAGTACGGCCAGAACTCCTCGACCGTCTGGGGCATGTCGAGGTCGGCGATCCCCAGGATCCGTCCGACCTGGAGCCATTCGGCGTACAGCCGCCGCTCCTGCGCCTCGGTGTACGGCCTGCGGCCGAGGACGCGCTGCGCGTGGAGGTAGACGGGGAAGCCGGTGGCGTGCACCCATGCGTAGAGGGCGGGGGTGAGCGCGTCGTAGGGGCGGCCGTGGGCGTCGGTGCCCCTAATGGACCCGTGCAGCTTGCGCAGTCTGCGGCCCTCCTCGGCCGCGGCCGCGCCGCCGTAGACCCAGAGCTGCACGGAGGCGAGCGAACGCTCGCCTCGGCCCCAGGGGTCGGTGCGGAAGACCGAGTGATCGTCCACACCCGCGCCGACGGCCGGGTGCGCGACCTGCATCGTCAGCGCGGCGGGCAGGGCCAGCACCGAGCGGATCTCCCCGGCGATGCTCCAGAGCATGCCGCCGGCGGGAGGCGGTACGGGGCCGGACGCGCCCTGGCCCGTACGGGCCTCGTGTGCGGGTTCCCGGATCCTGGTCACCCTTCCAGCATGACTCCGCTCCGGCGCGCGCGCCCGGTCCTGTCCTGGCGCACGCGGGAGGGCCCCGCCCGCCTCCGCGAGTGCGGCGGCGCGGCCCTGGCGTCACGGCGGCACGGGCGCACGCAGGCGGCCCGCCCGCCTCGGTCAGCGCGGCAGCGCGGCAGCGCGGCCAAGGCCGTCAAGACGGCAGTGGCGCACGCGGGGGCGGCCCGCCCGCCTCCGGTCCAAGGCCGTCACGGCAGCGCCTATGACGACGAGCACCGGTACGACCGGCCTCCGGTCCTTGCTCTTCGCGCCAGGATGCCGGAGCACGTCTGCTCCGCTGGGAGCGTCTCGGAACGCCTCGCTCCTGCATTGACGATGGGGCGGGGGCGCCACATGACCGCGTGTCCGTGCAGCGGCGTTCCGCACGGAAGATGTTGACCTCAACTTTCGTTGAGGTTTTACGGTCCTTACGTGCCGCGGATCCACCGCTGCACACCGACACCTCGGAGGTCCCGATGGACATGGAAGTCACGGCGTGGACGTCACTCCACAGCGCGACGTACGCGCAGGAAGGCGACCGGAGGCCGTTCTCCCGGGCCACGCTGCGCCGCATCGGTGCCTTCGCCCGCCCGCACCGGCGCAAGCTGGTCTGGTTCCTCCTGCTCAGTACCGTGATGGCGATGCTCGCGGTCGCGACGCCGCTGCTCGCCGGGCGCGTCGTCGACGCCATCGTCGACCGCTCCTCGCCGGACGTCATCATCGCCCTGGCCGTCCTCATCGCCGCCATCGCGCTGGCCGAGGCCGGCTTGGGGCTGGTGACCCGCAGGCTGTCGGCCACCATCGGAGAGGGCCTGATCCTCGATCTGCGCACCGCGGTCTTCGACCACGTCCAGCGCATGCCGGTCGCCTTCTTCACCCGCACCCGTACCGGCGCGCTCGTCAGCCGGCTGAACAACGATGTCATCGGCGCGCAGCGGGCGTTCAGCGACACCCTCTCCGGCGTCGTCGGCAATTTCGTGACGCTGCTGCTCACACTGGTCGTGATGCTCGGGATCTCCTGGCAGATCACCCTGCTCGCACTGCTCATGCTGCCCGCCTTCCTGCTGCCCGCGCGGCGCGTCGGCGGCAGGCTGGCGAAGCTGCGGCGCGAGGCCGCGAACCACAACGCCGCGATGAGCAACCAGATGACCGAGCGCTTCTCCGCGCCCGGCGCCACGCTGGTCAAGCTGTTCGGACGGCCCGCCGACGAGTCCGCCGAATTCGCGGCACGGGCGGCCCGCGTCCGCGACATCGGGGTCCGTACGGCCATGGTGCAGGTCTCGTTCGTCACCGCCCTGACCCTGGTCTCCTCCCTGGCCCTCGCCCTGGTCTACGGCCTCGGCGGCTTCTACGCGCTGCGCGGCACGCTCGACCCCGGCGCCATCGTCGCCCTCGCCCTCCTGCTCACCCGTCTCTACGCCCCGCTGACCTCTCTCGCGGGTGCGCGCGTGGAGGTGATGAGCGCCCTCGTCAGCTTCGAGCGGGTCTTCGAGGTATTGGACCTCGAGCCGCTGATCACCGAGAAGCCGGATGCGCGCCGCGTCCCCGACGGGCCGGTCTCCGTCGAATTCGACCGGGTGGGCTTCGGCTACCCCTCCGCCGACAAGGTGTCCCTCGCCTCCCTCGAGGAGGTCGCGAACCTCGACACCCGCGGCGGTGTCGAGGTTCTCCACGAGGTGTCCTTCCGGGCCGAGCCCGGACAGATGGTCGCGCTGGTGGGCTCTTCCGGAGCGGGCAAGTCCACCATCGCTCAGCTGCTGCCGCGGCTCTACGACGCCGACAGCGGAGCCGTACGCCTCTCGGGCACTGACGTCCGCGACCTGTCCGCGGACTCGGTCCGCGAAACCCTTGGCATGGTGACCCAGGACGGGCACCTCTTTCACGACTCGATCCGGGCGAACCTGCTGCTCGCCAGGCCGGAGGCGACGGAGGAGGAGCTGTGGGCGGTGCTCCGCCGGGCGCGACTCGAAGGGCTGGTCGCCGCGCTGCCCGACGGACTCGACACCGTGGTCGGCGAGCGCGGCTACCGTTTCTCCGGCGGCGAGCGGCAGCGGCTCACCATCGCCCGCCTCCTGCTGGCCCGGCCCCGCGTGGTGATTCTCGACGAGGCCACGGCGCACCTGGACTCGACGTCCGAGGCGGCCGTGCAGGAAGCGCTCGCCGAGGCGCTGGACGGACGCACCGCCGTGGTCATCGCCCACCGGCTCTCCACCGTCCGGGCCGCGGATCTCATCCTCGTCGTGGAGGACGGGCGGATCGTCGAGCGGGGGACGCACAGCGAACTGCTCGCCGCCGGGGGCCGCTACGAGGAGCTGCACCGGACACAGTTCGACCAGCGAGCCGTGCCGACGTCCGGTCAGCACGGCCCGCAGAAGTCCGCGCTGCCGTCCCCGGAGCCCGCGACCACCGCCGAGGGCTCATACATCTAGGCAACTACAGCTGCTTTGATGTGCGGCGACCGAAGTTCAATCGCCACCCCCCAATCCCACCGGGAGCTGCAGTGCCGCACTCCACTCTCCGCAAAGCCCAGGGCGCCGCCCTCGCCACCGCGCTCGCGGCGGCCGCGCTCGTCGCAGCCGCGCCGCCCGCCGCGGCCGACGGGACCGCGGACGCACCGCCGTTGAAGGTGCTCACCTACAACGTCTTCCTGTTCAGCAAAACCCTGTATCCGAACTGGGGCCAGGACCACCGGGCCAAGGAAATACCGGCCACGGACTTCTTCCGGGGCAATGATGTCGTCGTCCTCCAGGAGGCGTTCGACAACTCCTCCTCGGAAGCCCTGAAAAGCAACGCCGCCGCTCAATACCCGCACCAGACACCGGTGGTGGGCCGCAGCAAGAGCGGCTGGGACACCACCAGTGGCGCGTACTCCTCGCTCACCCCGGAGGACGGCGGCGTCACGGTCCTCAGCAAGTGGCCCATCGTGCGCAAGGAGCAGTACGTCTATCAGGACGCGTGCGGCTCCGACCGGTGGTCCAACAAGGGGTTCGTCTACGCCGTCCTCGATGTGAACGGCACCAAGGTGCATGTCGTCGGCACGCACACGCAGTCGACCGACCCGGGGTGCGACGCGGGCGAGGCGGCCGCCACGCGCGCCCGGCAGTTCAAGGAGATCGACGCCTTCCTCGACGCGAAGGCCATCCCTGCGGGCGAGCAGGTGATGGTCGCGGGTGACTTCAATGTGGACGCGCGCAGCACCGAGTACGCCTCCATGCTCACCGACGCGGGGCTCGCGCCCGCCGACAGCCGTACGGGCCATCCGTACTCCTTCGACACCCAGGACAACTCCATCGCGCGGGACCGCTACCCGGACGACCCGCGCGAGGACCTCGACTACGTTCTGCACCGCCAGGGGCACGCCCGCCCCGCGGTCTGGCACAACGAGGTCGTCAAGGAGCAGAGCGCCCCTTGGACGGTCTCCAGCTGGGGCACGGACTACACGTACAACAACCTCTCCGACCATTACCCGGTGACCGGGCACTAGCGGGACGGCTCCGCGTCGTCCGGGCGCCTTCCGCCATCCAGGCGGAGGGCGCCCGCCGGACGCTCACACCAACCCGGAGAGGATGTCGGGGTGTTGCGCGGCCGTCGTCGCCATCGGGGGCTGTGGGGCTGCGCACGGTGCACCGGGACGGGGAACGCCGTCTCCGGCCGGGGAGTTCTCCGGACATGATGAGCTATGTATGGGGGCTCCTGTGGGGAGCCGCCGCTCTGGGCGCGGTCCTCTTCCTCGCGGACAGCGCGCTGTTATGGCTGGAGCGTCGCGGCTGGGTCTACTGGCGCAAGCGAAAGGGCCTGTCGTCGATCGGCTCCGACATCATGCAGGAGATCACTCCGGGGGCGCAGGCCGGCAGAAAGGCCATGGAGCAGGAGCGCATGCGCAAGAACGTCAGGCCCGCGGAGGAGCCACCGTTCCCTGTAGACCTGGATGCGGGTGTGGTCCGAATACAGCGCCCTGACGGCGGCGAGCGAGACCGCGAAGACCTGTCCGGCCGATCACACCAGAGCTGAGCCACAGTCGGATGGCTGCGACCCTTGCGGTGCCGTGGAAACGTACGCGCGTGAAACCCGCTGGAGCCCTGTGAGCATGGAGCACTGCCGCCACTCCCCGATCATCGACGACAAGCTCATGGCGGACCCGCACACCGCTTTCGCACAACTGCGGAAAACAGGCCCGGCGCACCACACCACGACACCCGATGGCGCCCCCGTATGGCTGGTCACGCGGTACGCGGACGTACGCGCCGCGCTGGCCGACCCACGCCTGTCGCTGAACAAGGCCAACGCTCGCACCAGCGAGCACTACATGTCCTCCATGCCGCCGGAACTGGACACCCATCTGCTCAACATGGACCCGCCCGACCACGCGAGACTGCGCCGCCTGGTCTCCAGGGCGTTCACCCCACGCCATATCGATAGCCTGCGTGAATCCGTACAGACCACCACCGACGACCTCCTGGACGCCTTCACCGGCTCCCGCGTGGATCTCATGGCCGCGTTGGCCAACCCGCTGCCGATGGGGGTCATCTGCGAGCTGCTCGGCATCCCCCTCGACGCCCGCACGGACTTCCGGGCCTGGACCAGCACGCTGCTGTCGCCGACACCGGACGCGGCGGTCGACTCCCGGGCAGCGATGCGGCACATGCACAGCTTCCTGCTCGACATCATCGCGGACAAACGGCCCCGACGGACCGACGACCTGCTCTCAGCGATGATCGAGGCGCGCGACGAGGGCGACCGCCTCAGCGAACCGGAGTTGGTAGCCATGGCGTTCCTCATCCTGTTCGCGGGCTACGACAACGCGGTCAACCTCATCGGCAACGCTGTCCTGGCCCTGCTCACCCACCCCGACCAGATGCGAGCCGTCCGCGACGGCAGTACGACGGTTCGGGCGGTGCTGGAGGAGACCCTCCGCTGGAACTCGCCGGCCGAGTTGGCGGTCCGCCGCTTCGCGCTCGAGGACTTGACCATCGGCGGAGTCGACATCATGGCCGGTGACCGAGTCTGGCTGTCCCTCCTCTCAGCGAACCGCGACGGCGCGCAGTTCAAGGCACCGGACACCTTCGACCCGGCCCGGACGGCGGTGCACCTCGGATTCGGCCACGGCATCCACTACTGCCTCGGTGCGTCGCTGGCACGGCTCGAAGGAGAGATCGCCATCACCAGCCTCCTGCGCCGGTTCCCTACCCTCACGTTGGCCGTCCCCGCCGACGCACTGGAGTGGTGGCCGAACCTCCGCAAGCGCGGCCTGCGGAAGCTTCCCCTCACGTGGTGAACTCCGCATGGCCCAAGGCATCAGCCCGTCGGGCGCCGGCGTTCAGTTCGTCGTGGCGGCCGGTCGTAGGGGCGGTCCGCTTGCACCTGGGAAGCGCACGCCAGGCTTCGGAGATCTGGCCCGTCTGCCTCTGTTCGTCGCGATCGGGATACGCCGGGTCGGCGCGTCGGGAGCCCGCCGCAGCCGCCGATCCCAGACCCTGCCCGGCCCGAGGCGGCCGGAACGGTTTCACAGCGATGGTGAGACAGCATTACTGTTGCACTGGATGGGTGCACAGCAGAGAGCGAGGCGCAGCCGATGACCACGGATACCACGGACACTGCGGAGCCGTCCCTCACCGTCGACGAACTGGCCGCCCGAGCCGGTGTCACCGTCCGCACGATCCGTTTCTACAGCACCCGGGGGCTGCTGCCACCGCCGGACATAGGCCCGCGACGCGTCGGCCGCTACGGGCCCGACCACCTCTCCCGGCTCGCCCTGATCGAGGAGCTCCAGCACCAGGGCCTGACCCTGGCGGCCATCGAACGCTACCTCCAGCAGCTGCCGCAGGACCTCAGCGCACACGATCTCGCCATCCACCGCGCGCTCGTCGCCGCCTGGTCGCCCGACACGGCCGAGGAGACGACGCGCGAGCAGCTGGAACGCCGTGCGGGCCGGGCCCTGGCCGAGCAGGATCTGGACCGGCTGGCCGCGATGAACGTGCTCGAGCGCACCAGAGATCCCGATGCCTTCCGGGTGGACCCGGGCCTGCTGCAGCTGGGTGTGCAACTGCTGGATGTGCCGATCGCCCTGGAGACGATCCTGGCGTCCCGTACTGTGCTGATGGAGCACGGCAGGTCGGCGGCCCGCGAGTTGAGCAGGCTCTTCCGCGACGAGGTGTGGCAGCCGTACGTGGACCGCGAGTCGGACGCCGACCACGTCAGGACCATGAAGTCGCTGTCCGCCCATATGCAGCCGATGGTCGTACAGGCCCTGGTGACCGCCTTCACGCGCTCGCTCAGGGAAGAGCTGCGGGCCTGGCACGACAAGGATGCAGGGGACGCCACCGCGGACGGCCGGTCGACCTCCGGAGCGTAATCCGCGGGACCGCAGGACCGCAGGACCGCTTTAGCCGCTTTAGCCGCTTTAGCTCCGGGACTGCGAGGCCGCTTTGCCCGCTGGGACCGCTGGATCGATTGACCGCCGGGGACTGGTTGACCGCTGGGCCGCTTTGCCCGCTGGGCCGCTGGGCCGCTGGGCCGCTAGGCCGCTGGGCCGCTAGGCCGCTGGGCCGCTAGGCCGCTGGGCCGCTAGGCCGCTGGGCCGCTGGGACCGGCTGACCGAGGAACCGCGGCGCACTGGCGGGCCCGCGGACCTGTCAGCCGTTCCGGACATCGTTCCGGACATCGTTCCGGACAGCTGTGACGCAGCGCGCCAGCAAGGCGCGCAGCGTGTCGCGTTCCTGGGCCGTGAGTGCGTCGGCGAGCCGTTGCTCGATACGTACCGCCTGCTCGTCCGCGAGGCGTACGGTCTCGAGCCCGGTCTCGGTGAGCCGGGTCTCCAGCATCTTCTGATGCCACGGGTGCGCCGACCTCTCGACCAACCCGCGCTCCTCGAGATTCTTCAGTACAGCCGCCATGGCCTGCGGTGTGACGAGACAGGCACGGGCCAGTGCCGCTCCTGAGATGCCCGGGTTGTCGGCGAGGCCGAACAGTGCCGCGTACTGCGCGACGGTGAGGTGCAGATCCTTCAGCGCGGCGCTCTTGGCTGCCATCAGGGCCTGCTCCGCGCGCTTGATGTCCAGGCCGAGACGCTCGTCAGCGGGCATTCCCATACCGGGAGCATACAGCCACGTACCTCTACCAATGCTGGAGCATGTATCAAGGCCCTGATATAAATCAGACCATGGATATGCATACGGGCAAGCCCTCGACTCGCGGCAAGACGATCCTCATCACCGGCGCCACGCGCGGGCTGGGCCATCAGCTCGCCCTGGACCTCGCCGCGGACGGCGCGACGTTGCTGCTTCACGGACGCGACAGCGCGCGCCTGGACGAGATCACGGCACAGGTCCGTACGGCCGCTCCAGGGACGGCGGTGCGTACCTACCTCGCCGACCTGGCCGATCTCGACCAGGTGCGTGCCATGGCCGCTCGGCTCCTCGACGCCGAGCCCCGGCTCGACGTACTGGTCAACAACGCCGTCGTCGGCGCGGGCGCCGACTGGACCAAGCGCGAACTGAGCGCCCAGGGATACGAGTTGCGGTTCGCCGTCAACTATCTGGCGCCGTACGTGCTGACGCGCGCGCTGCTGCCACTGCTGACCTCGTCCGCACCGTCACGTGTCGTCAACGTCGCCTCGATAGGGCAGGCACCGGTCGACTTCGACGACGTGATGCTGGAGCACGCATACGACGCCCTCCACGCCTACTGCCGGAGCAAGGTGGCACTGATCATGTGGACGTTCGACCTGGCGGCCGAGCTCGCGGACCGCGGGGTGACGGCCAATGCGCTGCACCCGGCCCATCTGATGGACACTCCGGGGGTGCGGGACGCCGGGCTGGAACCGGCCGTCGGCGTCGAGGAGGGCGCGCAGCCGACGGTACGGCTGATCACCGACCCGGCCTTGGAGTCCACCAACGGCCGGTACTTCGACCGTTTCACCGACAGCCGGGCCCACGACCAGACGTATGACGCGGCGGCCAGAGCGCGGCTGGCCACATTGACCAGGAGCCTGGTCGCCTGAGCCGATGGGCGTCAACGCCGCACACTCTGTTCGAGCCGCACGCCCTGTTCGACGACGGAGTGGGCGGCCCCGGCAAACGGTGATGGCCGCCGCCCCCTCTCCTTGCGCCCGCGGCGTGGGCCGCCGCAGCGCGAGCACATTGCTCGTCATCGGCAAGGTGGGGGAGGACGGTGGCGGGCCCCGGGATGCGACCCGTCACCTCCCTCCCCCCGTCATTCATCACCCGTCACGTGGTGGCGATTTCGGGCGAGTCCGGTACCGGCGGGGCCGGGGGGAAAGGGATCTTGGCCAGGACGGGGAGAAGCGACTCCTCCTCGTAGTCGAGGTGCGCCGTCAGTTCCTCCGACATCCGGTCCAGCTCGGTGCGGAAACGACGGGGGTCGGCCGTGGCGATGTCGGCCAGCAGGGCGACCAGTTCGGCTTGGATACGCGCGACAGTCCGGTGTTCGTCGCCGAGCCGGGCGAAGGCGTCGGCCAGGTGGGGATACTGGCGCGCGAGAGCGGGGAACACGTGCGCGTCCTCACCGGTGTGGTGGAACTCCAGGACCTCGCAGAACGCCAGGCAGTGCTGCCGCAGTTGCAGCCCAAGACCCGGCGCCGGCGGTTCGCCGACCCCCTGCTGGGCCGCCCGTCCGGCGAAGTAGGCGTCGGCCTCGGCGCGTACGTGCCGCAACTGCGAGCGCAGCCAGGTGTGGACTTCCACGATCTTCTCGGCCAGATTGGTGGCCTCGCGGCGGCTCTCCCCCGCCTCGGGCTCGGAGCGCTCCAGCACCACGACTGGCAGGGTCCGGGTGGTGCTGTTCTGGTAGTCGGCATATCCGGGCACCTCGCGCACCACGTGCTCGAACAACTGGTCGCGCCGCGTGCCCTCGGCGGGGACCGCTATCGCTTCGAATTCCTCGGTGCCGATCTCCACCCGCACCAGAGGATGGGCGAGCACATTGTGGTACCAGGCGGGGTTTCGGGGCGCGCCCATGTTGGACCCGACGACCAGCAGCAGGTCGCCGTCGCGTACATAGCCGAGGGGAGCCGTGTGCTCCTCCCCCGACTTCGCGCCGGTGGTGGTCAGCAGGAGGAGGTTGCCGCCCTCGAAGGGACCGCCGACCTTTCCCCCGTTGTCTCGGAACTCCTCGATGATCGATTGGTTGAAGGATGCGGGCATACGGTGTCGGATCTCCAAGTCAGAGTGCGTGGGTCCGCGGTGAACGCGGTGATGGTGGATGGCGGTGATGCGCGTAGCGCGCAGCGCGCAGCGCGCAGTGACCGCGCGGAGCCCCCGCCCGGAGACCAACCCAACGACCATCGAGCACGCGGAACCGTGGACGGTCGCCGGGACGCGGCGGCCGTCGGGGAGGCAGGGCGTACTGATGTCACATGGCCGTGGCGTGCACCGCGGATGAGAAGGGCGAACGCGCGGAGGCGCTTACGTCAGACGCGGGGTGCGGAGTATGAACTCATGGCATCGACCCTCGGTGAATGGTGTTCGCCCGACTGCCGACCGGCCCACTGCTCTTTGGTCGGCGTCACGTGACACGCGCACCATTACAGCCACCCTGGTGGCCGCCTGTCAACGCTGAAGATCGCACGCGGACACGGCCCTGCTCACCGGCAACTTGTTTCAGCTCAGGCGTCAACGCAGGCCGAAATTAGGCGTGTTGACCTGCGCGCGGAGTGGTCGAATGAGGTGCCCGTGACGAGTACCGGTAATGATCTCGGTTGTTTCGGGCTCACCGTCGACATCAGGATGACTGCGGTCGCCGTAGTCCCTGAAGGAGAAGTTCGACCAATCGGCGGGGGTCATAGCGGGGGTCGCCGTCACGTCCGATGCAGAGATTGCCGATGCCGCGCATCAGTTCGTAGGCGTGCGTACCGGGCCTGATTTCGCCGGCGTCGACTGCGGCGTCGAGCAACTGCGCGCAGACGGGCACCAAGCGGTCGAGGAAGTAGGTGTGCAGCAGCGCCCCCACCCCGCCCTGCACCAAAAGCCGCCCGCGCCGCGCCCTTCCCCTCCAGGTGCTGGTGGATACGCCCCCAGTATGGGGCGACGGCCACCCGGTGGCAGTCCTGTAGCGCGGCGGCCAGCCGCCGCACCACCCGCCGGTCGGCGCCCATCGCCCCGGTCAGCCACGGGTGCCCGCCGGACATGGGTGTGGGAGTACCCCTGCGGCCACAGGCCGCAGGGGTTCTTGGCTACGAAGCGACAAAGCCGCAGGTCAACACATTCCGTCGGTGGCCCACCGCTGCCGGTCGGGCACTCCGTCAACGGTTCAGCGTTCAGCTGACCGCTCTCATCCAATCGAGGCGTTGACTCACGGAACCAAGTCGTAGCGTCTTCTGTCTCAGCGAACCTGGCCCCGCGGGTGATCGCACTGGGGGCGCTGGGTGGCCGTACCGGCTGCCACGCTGGGATCCCTGCCGGTTCCTACGACGTCATCACCTGCGTCGCCACCATCCACCATCTGCCCTTCACCGAAGCTCTCACCGTCTTCCGCCAGCACCTGACCCCCGGAGGAACCCTGGTGGTCGTCGGCCTTTCCCGGGCGCAGACTGCCGGAGACTATCTGCTCGGCGCCGCCGCCAGCCCGCTGAATGCCGCCACGGGCTGGCTCAAGAACAAGGGCCGCAGGGCACCCCGGCCGGTCTCGATGACCGCCCTGACCCGACCAGCGGACATGAGCTTTTCCGACATCGTCAGCGAGGCCTATGACGCCCTGCCCGGCGCACGGCTGCGCCGTCGACTGTTCTGGCGCTACACGCTCGTATGGCATCGCCATTGAGCGGACCCCAAGATCGCCCTGCCTGCCGAACAGAGCGAGTCGGGTGTCTCACGCAATCCAGTCCTCGCAGCTCAACAGGCCCGTCGTCGACTTACTTCATTGAGAAAAGACATCAGCTCTTGACGGCGAACGCCACGAAGTTCGACCACTCCTCCTGTGTGAAGGCGAGCTGGGCTCCCTGCCTGTCCTTCGAGTCTCGAACATGAACGGCGCCCGAGCCGGTGGCTACCTCAACGCAGTTGGCGCCCTCGCTGTCGCTGTAACTGCTCTTGAACCACGCAAGGCCAGCGTGGGTGGACGCACGCCGCTCGTTACTCATAGCTCTCCTGCCAGCTGCTTGACGAGACGCGCCGACTCCTCCGTGTCCAGAGCCTGCATGCGGATGATTCCATGACGCTGGGCGTAGATCCGTACTTGTGTGTGATCCGTGACGACGGCGCTCACGCCCTGCGACTCTGTATACGCGACGATACGCCCGTCCGTGGTCTCCAGGAGGGTGATGGGACCGAGGAGCCCGCTGTGCTCCCACCGGGCGGTAGGCATGATCTGTAGCGAGACGTTCCGCAGCCGGGACCTCTCGAGCAGCCAGTCCAACTGCTCCTTCATGACGGCTGAACCTCCGACTGACCGCCGTAGCACGGCTTCTTCAATCACAAAGCCGATGACGAGGGCCGTCTTGCTGACGAACAGACTGCGCCGCTCCAGCCTGGCCGCGACTCGGTCGTCCACGGTCTCGTCGTCCAGCGGAGGACAATGGCCACCGATGAGGGCTCGCGCGTATCCCTCGGTCTGCAGCAGCCCCGGGATCGTCAAGGGCTCGTACGCGTAGAGGCTGACCGCATCCTTCTCCCAGGTGGCGAAGTCGCGGAAGCGTGCCGGAAGCCGCGCCCGCTCCACATCCTCCTGTACGGCCTTCAGTAACCCACCTGCCCCCAGAACCCGCTCCGCCGCGTCGATGAACTGCGGCTTCGGTGCCCGCCGCCCGCGCTCGACCGACGAGACCTGCTCCACCCCGTACCCGATCTCCTTACCGAACTGCCCCTGAGTCAGCCCCGACCGCTCCCTCAGCAGTTTGATCTGCTTGCCGATGGCCCTGAGGACGGGGTCCGTGCCCGCGCCATCGTCCCGGGGCGCTTCCGCCGGATCATCCGTCGGCTTCACCTGCTTCTCGACCGCCATTTTCCGCCACCTCCCACGTGCCCGTACGCCCGTACCCCAACGGCCCGCACCACCCGTCGTCACTGCCGCAACCTCGGACAACGCACCATCCGTACCCGGACAGACACACTCCGTACCGGCTGCGCTGCTGGCCAGGCTACGCTCGCGCGACCACGCTCTGTGACATGAAGTCCGAAACCGCGGCCACCGAATTCGCCGCGCCCACCCACGAGTTCGCCCAGCTCTTCAGCTCGACACCACGCGGTGCCCGCCTGGCCAGGCTGATGGCTGCCCAACAACTGGACGCGTGGGGATGGCCGTACGACTCCGGCACTTCTCACACCGCCGCCCTACTGGTCGCCGAACTCGCGGCGAACGCGGCCACCCATGGCCGCCTCCCCGGACGGGACTTCCAACTCCGCCTCACCGTCGGACCCGGCCTGCTCCTTCCCGCCACTCTCCGTATCGAAGTGGCCGACGCCCTCGGCGAGAAGCGCCCCGACCCCGACGGCACTCCCGTCCCGTTCCCCTCCCCCGACTCCGAGAGGGGACGCGGCCTGCGCCTCATCGACGCCCTCGCCACCACCTGGGGCGTCCTGGACCGCCCACCCTCCGGCAAGACCATCTGGGCGGAGATCCAGTTCTGATCCCGCTGGGAACTGCTGTTCCTCACCGGAATGGTCTCAGCCACGATCAAGCCCCGACCGAGCCTCCTTCGATCGCACGCCTGACCAACAAAGGGCGGGCGGGCCCAGCGCCGTTTCGCGCTCGGCCCGCCCGTCCCAAGTCAACTCACCTGCCGTCAGGCGTCCGTGAACGTCTCGCCGCGCTCCGCCTTCTCCACCAGCAGCTCCGGAGGCGCGAAGCGGTCGCCGTACGCCGCCTGGAGTTCGCGCGCGCGGGCCACGAAGCCGGGCAGGCCGCCCTCGTAGCCGTTGATGTACTGGAGCACGCCGCCCGTCCAGCCGGGGAAGCCGATGCCGAGGATGGAGCCGATGTTGGCGTCGGCCACCGAGGTGAGGACGTTCTCCTCCAGGCAGTGGACCGTGTCGATGGCCTCGACGAAGAGCATCCGCTCCTTCAAGTCCTCGAACGGGACAGACGTTCCGGGCTTGGCGAAGTGCTCGCGCAGGCCCGGCCAGAGGCCCGCGCGCTTGCCGTCCACGTAGTCGTAGAACCCGGCGCCTCCGCTGCGGCCGGGGCGGTCGAACTCGTCGACCATGCGGTCGACGACCGCCTCCGCCGGGTGAGGCTCCCACACCCCGCCCGCCTCCACCACGGCGCGCTTGGACTCCTCGCGGATCCGGCGCGGCAGGGTGAGGGTCAGCTCGTCCATCAGGGAGAGCACCTTGGCCGGGTATCCGGCCTGGGCGGCGGCCTGTTCGACGGAGGCCGGGTCGATGCCCTCCCCCACCATCGCCACGCCCTCGTTGATGAAGTGGCCGATGACGCGCGAGGTGAAGAAGCCGCGCGAGTCATTGACGACGACCGGGGTCTTCCGGATCTGCCGGACCAGGTCGAAGGCGCGTGCCAGCGCCTCGTCGCCGGTCTTCTCTCCCCTGATGATCTCGACCAGCGGCATCTTGTCGACGGGTGAGAAGAAGTGCAGGCCGATGAAGTCCCGCGCCCGCTCCACCCCTTCGGCGAGCAGCGTGATGGGGAGGGTGGAGGTGTTGGAACAGAGCAGCGCGTCCGGGGCCACGACCGCCTCGATCTCCTTGAACACCTTGTGCTTGAGGGCCGGGTCCTCGAAGACCGCCTCGATGACGGCGTCGCAGCCCGCCAGATCGGCGGGGTCGCCGGTCGGGGTGATCCGGGCGAGCAGTTCGTCCCGCTGCGCCTCGGTCGTACGGCCGCGCGCCAGCGCCTTGGCGAGCAGGCCCTCCGCGTACGACTTGCCCTTGGCCGCGGCCTCGGCGGACACGTCCTTGAGGACGACCTCGATGCCCGCCTTGGCACAGGAATAGGCGATGCCCGCGCCCATCATGCCCGCGCCCAGGACGGCGACCTTGGTGACCGCGCGGGGCTCGATGCCGGACGGCCTGCTGGCGCCGGAGTTGACGGCCTGGAGGTCGAAGAAGAAGGCCTGGATCATGTTCTTGGCGATCGGGCCGGTGACCAGCTCGGTGAAGTAGCGGGACTCGATGACCTGCGCCGACTCGAAGTCGACCTGGGAGCCCTCCACGGCCGCGGCGAGGATATTGCGCGGGGCGGGGTACGGGGCGCCGCCCACCTGCTTCTTCAGGTTGGCGGGGAAGGCGGGGAGGTTGACGGCGAGCTTCGGGCTGGCCGGCGTCCCCCCGGGGATCTTGTAACCCTTGACGTCCCAGGGCTGCTGGGCCTCGGGGTTCGCGTCGATGAAGGCGCGGGCCTTGGCCAGCATCTCCTCCGGCGTGGCCGCGACCTCATGGATCAGGCCGGCCTCCCGTGCGCGCTCCGGGCTGTACTGCGTGCCTTGCAGCAGCACCTTGAGCAGCGCGTCGGTGATGCCGAGCAGCCGGACCGTACGGACAACGCCGCCGCTACCCGGCAGCAGACCGAGGGTGACCTCGGGCAGGCCGATCTTGGAGCCGCGGGCGTCCAGCGCGATCCGGTGGTGACAGGCGAGGGCGATCTCGTAACCGCCGCCGAGCGCGGCGCCGTTGATGGCGGCGACGACGGGCTTGCCGAGGGTCTCGATACGGCGCAGGGCGCGCTTGATGGCCATGCCGGTGTCGAAGACCTGCTGGGCGTGCTCGGGCCCGACCTTGCTCATGTCCTTGAGGTCGCCGCCCGCGAAGAAGGTCTTCTTGGCGGAGGTGAAGATGATCCCGCGGACCGATTCCTGCTCGGCCTCCAGGCGGTCGGCTACCGCCGCGATCGAGGCCTTGAAGGCCTCGTTCATGGTGTTGGCGGACTGGTGGGGGTCGTCGAGGACGAGGGTGACGACGCCGGTCTCGTCCTGCTCCCAGCGGATGGTGGTGGACTCGCTCATCTGGTGTGCTCCGTAAGGGGGTGGGACGGACGGTCAGAGACGCTCGATGACGGTGGCGACACCCATGCCGCCGCCGACGCACAGGGTGGCCAGGCCGTACCGCTGGTCGCGGCGCTCGAGCTCGTCGATGAGCGTGCCGAGGATCATCGCGCCGGTGGCGCCGAGCGGGTGGCCCAGGGCGATGGCGCCCCCGTTGACGTTGATCTTGTCCAGGCTGAGGCCCATGTCCGCGGCGAAGCGCAGCACGACCGCCGCGAAAGCTTCGTTGATCTCGACGAGGTCGATGTCGTCGATCGACAGGCCCGCCTTCGCGAGGGCCTTGCGCGAGGCGGGCGCGGGGCCGGTGAGCATGATGGTCGGGTCGGCGCCGGAGACCGCGGCGGAGACGATACGGGCCCGCGGCGTGAGGCCGGCCCGCTCCCCCACCTCGCGGTTGCCGATGGCGACCAGCGCGGCGCCGTCGACCATGCCGGAGGAGTTGCCCGCGTGGTGGACGTGGTCGATCTTCTCGACCCAGTGGTATTTCTGCAGCGCGACGGCGTCGAAGCCGCCCGCCTCGCCGATCGTCGCGAAGGAGGGCTTGAGCCCCGCCAGGCTCTCGGCGGTCGTCCCGGGCCGCATGTGCTCGTCACGGTCGAGCACGGTGAGGCCGTTGCGGTCGCGGACGGGCACGACGGAGCGGTCGAAGCGGCCGTCCTTCCACGCCTCGGCGGCCCGTTCCTGCGACTGGGCCGCGTACGTGTCCACGTCGTGCCGGGTGAAGCCGCCGATGGTGGCGATGAGGTCGGCGCCGATGCCCTGCGGCACGAAGTTGGTCTCGAAGTTGGTCATCGGGTCCATGGCCCAGGCTCCGCCGTCGGAGCCCATCGGAACGCGCGACATCGACTCGACACCGCCCGCCAGGACGAGGTCCTCCCAGCCCGAACGCACCTTGGCGGCAGCCAGGTTGACGGCTTCCAGGCCCGAGGCGCAGAAGCGGTTCTCCTGGAGGCCGGCGACGGTGTCGGGGAGCCCGGCGGCGATGGCGGCGACCTTGGCGATGTCGGATCCCTGGTCGCCGAGCGGGCTGACGACACCGAGCACGACGTCGTCCACGGCCGCGGGGTCGAGATCGGGGAAGCGGCGGCGGATCTCGTGGATGAGGCCGACGACGAGGTCGACCGGTTTGGTGCCGTGCAGTGCGCCATTGGCCTTGCCGCGCCCGCGCGGGGTGCGGATCGCGTCGTACACAAATGCTTCGGTGCTCACGTCAAGCCTTTCGCAGGGTGAGGGTGGGTTCCCGGGAGTCCCGGCGGTCGCCGTTGCCCGCGACCGGTATGCGTGCGGGTTCAGCCGAGGAGGGACCGGCCGATGATCTCTTTCATGATTTCGGTGGTGCCGCCGTAGATGGTCTGGATACGGCCGTCGGTGAAGGCCTTGGCGACGCGGTACTCGTTCATGTATCCGTAGCCGCCGTGGAGTTGGAGGCATCGGTCGGCGACCCGCTTCTGCAGCTCGGTGGCCCACCACTTGGCCATCGAGGCGTGTACGGCGTCGAGTTCACCGGCTCCGTGATCGACTATGCAGCGGTCGAGGAAGGTGCGGGTGACGGCGCACTCGGTGGCCATCTCGGCGATCTCGAAGCGGATGTGCTGGAGCTCGGAGAGCGGCCGGCCGAAGGCCTCGCGCTCCTTCACATACCCCGTGGTGATCTCCAGCAGGTGTTCGGCGGCGGCGATGCCGGACACCGCGATCGCCAGCCGCTCCTGAGCGAGGTTGGTCATGAGGTGGACGAACGCGCCGTTCAGCTCGCCGAGCAGGTTCTCCTTGGGGACCCTGACGTCGTTGAAGAACAACTCGGCGGTGTCCTGGGACTTCTGCCCGATCTTGTCCAGATTGCGGCCCCGCTCGAAGCCCTCCGCGCCGCGCTCGACGACGAGCAGGCTCAGCCCGTGCGCGCCGCCCTCCGGGCTGGTCTTCGCCACCACGATCACCAGGTCGGCGAGGATGCCGTTGGAGATGAAGGTCTTGGAGCCGTTCAGCAGCCAGTGGCCGCCCTCGTCCGCGGCGGTGGTGCGGATGCCCTGGAGGTCGGAGCCCGCGCCCGGTTCGGTCATCGCTAGCGCGGTGACGATCTCACCGGTGCAGAAGCCGGGCAGCCAGCGGCGCTTCTGCTCCTCGGTGGCGAGGGAGGTCAGATACGGGCCGATGATGTCGTTGTGCAGGCCGATGGCGAGTCCGGGCGCCCCGGCCCGGGTGAACTCCTCGGAGAGCACGGCGGCGTACCGGAAGTCGTCGTTCCCCCCGCCGCCGTACTCCTCGGGCACAGCGTGGCCCAGCAGTCCCTGGCGGCCGGCCGCGAGCCAGGCCGCGCGGTCGACGATGCCGTCCCGCTCCCACTGCTCGTAGTGCGGCAGCACCTCCTTGGCGAGGAAGGTGCGGACCGTCTCCCGGAACGCGTCGTGCTCGGCGGTGAAGATCTGGCGCTTCAACGGTCCTCCTGAACAACCTCGTCGGCCTGGTCGGCGTTTCCGGGCTTCCCGGCGTTTTCGGACGTGCCCGCGTCACCGGCTCCGTCCGCTGTCCCGGCGAGGCCCGCAACGTCCCAGTCGCGGGCCACCTCGGCGCTGTCCGCGCCGGGCAGGGCCGGCGGGCGGCGTACGGCGCCGGGCGTGACGGAGAAGCGCGGGGCGGGCGCGGGCTGGGTGATGCCGCCGTGGTCGGTGAAGGTCCCACGGGCCGCGAGGTGCGGGTGCGCCGGAGCCTCGCGCAGCGAGAGTACGGGCGCGACACAGGCGTCGGAGTCCTGGAAGACGGCCGTCCACTCCTCGCGCGTGCGGGTCCTGAAGCAGGCAGCGATGGTGGCGCGGAGCTCGGGCCACCGGTCGCACTCCTTGCGTTCGGGCGCCTGGTCCGCGATCCCGAGCAGCTGGACGAATTCGTCGTAGAACCGCTGCTCCAGCGCTCCGACCGCCATATGGCCGCCGTCCGCGGTCTCGTACGTGCCGTAGAAGGGGCAGCCGCCGTCGAGCAGATTCGCTCCGCGCCGGTCCTGCCAGCCGCCGGCCGCCATCATCCCGTGGATCATCGCGGTGAGGTGGGCGGTGCCGTCGACGATCGCGGCGTCGACGACCTGCCCGGTGCCGGTGGCGCGGGCGTGCTGGAGGGCGGCGAGGACACCGATGACGAGGTAGAGGGAGCCGCCGGCGTAGTCGCCGAGGAGGTTGGCGGGGACGACGGGCGGCTCGTCGGCGGCGCCGATCATGCCCAGGGCGCCGGTGATGGCGATGTACCCGATGTCGTGTCCGGCGCGGTCGGCGAGCGGGCCCTGCTGGCCCCAGCCGGTCATCCGCCCGTAGACGAGCCGCGGATTGCGGGCGAGGCAGGTCTCGGGACCCACACCGAGGCGCTCGGCGACTCCGGGGCGGTAGCCCTCGATGAGGATGTCGGCGCGCTCCGCCAGAGCGAGCACGGCCGCGGGGCCCGCCGGGTCCTTGAGGTCGAGCAGAACCGACCGCTTGTTGCGGTTGGTGACGTCGTACGCGGGGTCGATGTTGAGACCGTGACCGCCGGGCCGGTCCACGCGTACGACATCGGCGCCGAGGTCGGCCAGGAGCATGGCGGCGAACGGGCCGGGTCCGATTCCGGCCAGCTCGACGACCTTCACCCCGGACAGCGGGCCCGTTCCCGTCGCTGCCATCAAGCCCCCAAGCTGTTTGACACTGTTGATGTAACATCAGTGATGCTAAGAACGTGTTCCACTTTGCACAAGCCCCGACGGGCACCAATGAGCGGATGCGGCGGCCCCTGGGTCACCACATCCGCTCAGCGCTGCACGGGGGGCGGCGTTCAGCCGCGGTCCAGCTCCGCGATCAGCTTCTTGGGCGCGATCGTCCGGTAGCTCTCCTCCACCCAGTCGCACAGCAGCTCCGCTTTCGGAGCACCGCTCTCGCCGAGCGGCACGGACACCCATCCGGCCTTGCCGAGGCCGTAGCCTGCCGGCTCGGCACCCGGGGCGGACATCGCGTGCTCGTGCACCTGGTCGTCCTTGAGCTTGACGGTGATACCCGGCGGATAGCTCCCGTCGTCGACACCGAGAAAGGCGAAGACCTTCTTGTTGACCTTGATCACGCTCTCGCCCCAGGGAAACTCCTCGACGGCGCCGGGCAGGCCGAGAGCGAACTCCCGCACCTTCTCCCGCGCCTTGAGCGGCCCCTTCAGGGGATCCTTCGCCGCGGCCATCGCCTCTTCCTCCGGAGTGAGTGGATCCTCAGTGGTGACCCGGCTGGTGGGGCAGCCGCCGGCGGGCAGCCGCTCAACCGGCCGGCTCGGGCGACTGCCCGGTGCGTCCCACGCTAGCCCCGCGCTCCGGCACCGGCGCGGGCACCAGGTGGTCGCTCTCGGCCGTCCGGTCGGTCAGCAGATGCAGCCGGTGCGGAATGTTGCCACCGACCAGCACGATCACGACCGCCGTCAGACCGAAGGCGAGCACGGCCAGCGCCCGGCCCAGGGACATGCCCTCGGCAAGGTTCGCGCCGAGGACCGGGGCCACGGCCCCGCCGAGCGCCCCCACGTTGTAGACGAAGCCGAGCGAGGCCGCCCGGGTCTCCGTGGGGAAGTGGCCCGCGATGTACTTGGGCAGAATGCCGGAGATGCCCTGGCTGAGCGCCAGCATGCAGAACAGCAGTACGCCGAGCCCGGCAAGGCTGTCCTGGACCGCGAAGACGGGGAAGATGAAGGCCAGTGAGGCGACAAGGGTGACGGTGTACGCCTTGCGGGTGCCGAGCCGGTCGCCGACGAAACCCGCGAGCCAGCAGCCGAGCATCGTGCCGAACCCGGCGTAGTACATGACGTCGGTGACCTGAGCGGGCGAGTACCCCAGCTCCGTCTTGAGATAGGTCGGCAACAGGGCCTGGATGGGCCAGCTGTAGAGAAAGGCACAGAAGACGGTCGCCATCAGCGCCACGTAAAGGACCCAGCCCTTCCGGCCGCCGAGCTGCACCGCGAAGGCGATCAGGCAGGCCCCCGCCACCGCCGACAGCGCGGGCACCATGCCGGCCCCGACCGGGGTGAAGACGCAGAACAGCGCGGCACCGGCGGCGACGGTGAGCACCGAATTGACGGCCGCCCGCCCCGGGCCGGCGAACAGCGGGCGGAACGGATTGGGCCGCGCCCCCGCAGCGCCGATCTCGGCGCTCCAGTCCTCGGCCTCCGGCAGTGCGCGCCGTACCCAGAGCGCCACCAGCACCGGCAGCACACCGATCCAGAACATCCAGCGCCAGCCGAGGGCGGGCACGACCCACTTGTAGAGCTCGGCGGCGAGGACCGTACCGAAGGCGTAGCCGGAGATCAGGAACCCGGAGGCACGGTTGCGCAGCCGGGTCGGCCAGCTCTCCAGGACATAGGTGGCGCTGGCGCTGTACTCCCCCGCCATGCCCATGCCGATCAGCAGCCGGGCGACGAAGAGGCTGGTGTAGCCCCAGGCGAAGCCGCAGGCGAAGGTGCCCAGCGAGTAGAGCAGGATGCTGGCGATCATCGCGGGCTTACGGCCGTAGCGGTCGCCCATCGCGCCGAGCAGGGCTCCGCCCAGCCAGCGGGTGATGAAGGCGCCGGAGACGAGGCTCGCCGCGTGTACGGTGCCGAGCCCGAAGTCGTCGGCTATCTCGGTCAGGACGAGCGTGATGAGGACGAAGTCGAAGCCGTCGAGGACATAGCCGACCCAGGCGGCGAACATCGCCTTCCACTGGCGGCCGGAGACCTCCCGGTACCAGCGGGTGGGGACGGCACCGGGCGCGCTCTCCGGTAACGGCGCCGGTATCGGTGCCGGTGTCGGTCCGGGTGTCACAGGAGGCCTCCGTCCTCGAGGAGCCTGCCGACAGCCTTGACGGCGGCGTCGCCCAGCGGCACCTGGGGTGGCGCCGTGGCCGGGCAGTCGATGACGCCGAGCAGATGGAGGGCGGCCTTGAAGGCGCCGAGGGCGGAGGAGCTGCCGCCCATGGCAGCCGGGTCGCCCACTTCGGTGATGGCGAACAGGGCGGCGAGCCGGTCCTGTTCGGCCGCCGCCTCCGCCCAGCGGCCGGCCCGGGCGTACATATGGAGCCGGACGTATCCCGCCGGGTCGACATTGCCGAGGCCCGGTACGACCCCGTGGGCACCGGCGAGCAGCGCGCCGTCGACAGCGAGCTCGGAGCCGGTGAGTACGGAGAAGGTGTCCTCGAGGCCGCGGCGGCGCAGCTCGACGAGGAGGCGACGCAGCGCGCCGTCGTCGCCGCTGCTGTCCTTGAGCCCGGCGAGGGTGCTGTCCGCGGCGAGTTCGAGGACGGTCGCGGCCGGGAGCTTGGTGTGGACGGAGCGGGGGATGTCGTAGCCGAAGAGCGGCAGATCAGTGCCGCCGCGGATGCGGCGGAAATGGTCCGCGATCTCGGCCGGGTGGGTGCGGGTGAAGAAGGGCGCGGCGGCGACGATTCCGTCGGCGCCGAGCTCGGCGGCGGCGTGGGCGTGGTCGGCCACGCGCGCGGTCGTCATGTCGATCGCCCCGGCGAGTACGGGTACGCGGCCGCCCGCCGTCTCGACGACCGTTCCGAGTGCCGTACGGCGCTGAGCGTCGCTGAGATAGGCGGCTTCACCGCTGGAGCCGAGCACGAAGAGGCCGCTGACTCCGGCGCCGATGAGCCGTTCGGCCACGGCACGCAGGGAGCGGATGTCGATATCGCCGCGGGGGGTGAGCGGTGTGCACAGGGGCGGGACGACGCCGGTGAGGGGGGTGGGAAGGGGCATCGTGGCGGCTCCAGCGTTCCGGCAATCATCGAAAGCATCAAGAAGTCAGAACAATCAGGACGTTGGACGTCCTATGTCCCGTGGCTGACAGTGCCCGAGCCGTTCCGCCGCGTCAAGGCTCGGCGAGGCGTGGCCTGCAGCGGCTGTTGACCGTGGGTCCCGGAATACCTACCGTTACGTAACTTGACGGCGCGTCGAGGGCAAGCCGAAGGCGCGCCTATTGAGGCGGCTCGAGAGCTCGGGGCTTGCAGGCGCCGCGGACTTGAGGGCTTCGCGTTTCGGGACCGGATCAGGGAGCGGGCGTGCGACGGACCTACGACATCGTGCTCTTCGGCGCGACGGGTTTCACCGGCGGGCTCACCGCCGAATATCTGGCGCGGCACGCCCCCGAGGGCTGCCGCTGGGCACTGGCCGGGCGCTCCATGGCCAAGCTCGAGCGGGTCCGCGAACGGCTGACCGGGCTGAACCCTGCCTGTGCCGAACTGCCGCTGCTCCAGGCCGATGCCGGCGACCCCGGGTCGCTGCGGAGGATCGCCGCCGGGACCCGGGTGGTGGCCACGACCGTCGGCCCGTACACCGTCCACGGCGAGCCGCTGGTCGCCGCCTGCTCGGAAGCCGGAACCGACTACGCCGACCTGACCGGGGAGCCGGAGTTCATCGACCGGATGTATCTGCGCTACGACGCGCAGGCCCGGGAGACCGGCGCCCGGCTGGTCCACGCGTGCGGCTTCGACTCGGTCCCGCACGACCTGGGCGTGCTCTACACCGTCGGGCGGCTCCCGGAGGGCGTACCGCTGCGCATCGACGGATTCGTCCGTTCCAACGCGACGTTCTCCGGCGGGACCTTCGCCTCCGCGCTCACCGCGCTGTCCCGTCCGCGCGCCACGCTGCGCGCGGCCAGGGAACGGCAGCGCAGCGAGCCGCGTCCGCCGGCCGGGCGCCGGGTGCGCGCGCCGTTGGCTCCGTTGCGCCGTAGCCGCGCGGTTCACGCGTGGGTGCTGCCACTGCCGACGATCGACCCGCAGATGGTGGCCCGTTCGGCGACCGCCCTGGACCGGTACGGTCCGGACTTCCGCTACCGGCACCACGCGGCCGTGAAGTGGCTGCCCGTGGCGGTGGGCGGTGTGGTGGCGGTCGGGGCGGTCTTCGCGCTGGCCCAACTGCCCCCGGCGCGGCGGTGGCTCTCCTCCCGCCGGAAGCCGAGCCAGGGGCCGGGGGCGGAGCGGCGCGCCCGCAGCTGGTTCACGGTCCGCTTCATCGGGGAGGGCGGCGGGCAGCGGGTCGAGACGGAGGTCGCGGGCGGCGACCCCGGTTACGACGAGACGGCGAAGATGCTGGCGGAGTCGGCGCTCTGCCTGGCGTTCGACGACCTGCCGAAGACGGCGGCGGGGCAGGTGACTCCGGCGGTGGCGATGGGCGAGTCGCTGATCGCGCGGCTCGTGGAAGCGGGGATCACGTTCCGGGTCGTCGGGCCGGAGTGAAGGACGTCCGGGACTCCGAGGTCCGTTGAAGCAGGGCGCCTCCGGCTCCGCTTGGCGGCTCGGCAGGTCTACGTATCCAGCGTGCGCACGACCCGGGCCGGGTTGCCGACGGCCAGGACGCCTGGCGGCAGGTCCTTGGTGACCACGGCTCCGGCACCCACCACCGTGTTCTCGCCGATGGCCACTCCAGGACAGACGATCACCCCGCCGCCGAGCCAGACGTTGTCGCCGACCGTCACCGGGAGCGCCTTTTCCCAGCCGGCCCGTCGGCGCTCCGTGTCCAGCTCATGCGCCGGGGTGAGGAGTTGCACGTTCGGCCCGATCTGGACGTCCGCGCCGATGGTGATGGGTGCGGCGTCGAGGAGGACCGCGCCGAAGTTGATGAACGTACGGGCGCCGATGCCGATGTGGTAGCCGAAGTCGCAGAAGAACGGCGGGCGGATCCGTACCTTTTCGCCCACCGAGCCGAGCAGCTGCTCCAGGATCCCGCGGCTCTCGGCGGGGGCGGGCCGGCCTGCCGCGTTGTACGCCGCGCAGAGCTCGGCACGACGCTCGGAGTCGGCGAGGAGTTCGAGGTCGTCCGGGAGATACCAGTCACCGGCCAGCATGCGCTGTTTGTTCTCGCCCACGGATGTCCTCTCGTCGAAGAGGCCACGGTCCCGGAGCGTCTCGAGCCCGTCAAGATCGCGAGATGCGCCGCTGCTGGTGGCCCACCGCGAGTTTGGCCGGGATCAGGGTGATCCAGAACAGCTTGGCCAGCTCCGGGGACGCGAAGGCCAAGGGCACGGCGATGCCGAACACCACCACGGTGGCACCCAGGTCGGCGGCGTCCAGGCGCCGGGCGTTGACGGTGATCCGTTCGGTCGCCGGCGTCAGAAGGCTGTGGGAGGTGAGCAGCAAGGCCAGGTGCACCGCGTTCGTCATGGCGACGCTGCCCGAGTAGATGGCCACGACCAGGGACTCGTCACCGTATTCGGCCAGCAGCGCCGTGGGGAACGGCAGCAGCGCGATCAGCCCGAGGCCCAGCAGGGTGAGCCCGGTGACCCGGCCGTCCACGGTGGGAAAGGCGCGCAGGATACGGCGGTGGTCGGTCCAGAACTCGGCGATGACCGCGAAGCTCAGCGCGTACGCCCCCAGGTTGGGAAGGGTCTCGCGCAGAGCTTCGTGGAATTCCGCTTCGTCCAGTCCGGTCGGGACCGACACATCGAGCACCAGCAGGGTCATCGCAATGGCGAAGACACCGTCCGACAGGGCTTCCAGGCGCTCGGCACCCTTGCCGCCTCCGGTAGTAGCTGATGCGCGATCCACGTCGGAGACGTTAGGCGGGTGGCCGCAGCGCCCGGCACGTACGCGCCGCTTCGCCGTCCACCGCACCACGAACTGATGAGTGGTCCGGGCGCGATGTCTTCGGACGCGACGCCCGGACGGCGCCGCGTCCGCCGATCAGGTTCAGCCGACGGTGCGCCTCGTCAGCGGTGCAGGCGTGCGATGCGCCCCTTCTCTCCCGACGCCCAGCAGGCGGAGTCCGGCGTGCAGTCGACCGTGTCGTACGAGCCCGTGTCGAAGGTGCGCCAGGTACGGCCGGAGTCCAGGGTCAGATCGCTGCCCGTGGGGCCCACCGCGATCGCCGCGGTGCGCGGACGCGGGAGCCGGCTGACGCCCGAGCGGTACGCCGTCGGGGGACGCTCCGACTGCGTCCACGTACGGCCGGCGTCGCGGCTGGTCGCCGCGGCTCGCGGTGACGCCTGTTCGGGACGGTAGTCGCCGCCGACCGCGATGCCGTGGCGCCGGTCGCGGAAGGCCACGGCGAACACACCGCGGGCGGGGTCACCGGCCGGGATCGTCGACTCGGCGGCCGACCAGGTGCGTCCGCGGTCACGGGAGTGCAGGACTCGGGCGGTCGCCGCACCCCCGGTGGCCAGCCAGACGTCCCTCGGGCCGGAGGAGACCAGGCACTGGCCGCTCGCCGCGAACGCCGCCTCGCCCTGCTGGGCGGCCGGCATGCCCTCCGGCGGCAGTACGTTCCAGGAGCGGCCGCCGTCGTCCGTGGCGAGGATGCGGTACTTCCCGTCCACCGGGTCGCTCACCGCCAGTCCGTGCTGCCGGTCGAAGAAGGTCAGGCAGTCGTAGAAGGCCCGGGGATCGGTGTTGCGGAAGCTCTCCGTCCAGGTCGCGCCGCCGTCCTCCGTACGGAAGACCCGGGAGGCCTCGCCCTCGCCGATCGCCAGCGCCACCGCGCGCCGTGGACCGAACGCCTCGATGTCGCGGAACTCCAACTCCCCCGCGCCGGGCGGCGAGACATTCTTCCAGCCGCGCCCGCCGTCGACCGTGCGCAGCACGGTCCCCTTCGAGCCCGCCGCCCAGGCCGTGCCGCGGCTGACGGCGGCGAGGCCGCGGAACCGTACGGTGCTGCCGGTGTCGGTGACCTGCCAGCGGAGCGTGGACCGGGCGGTGGGGCGGTCGCCGCGCTCGGCGTGTGCGGGGGCGGACGTGGACGCCGCGAGCGCAGCACCGCAGAGCCCTGCCGACACCATGCGACCCAGCTTGCTCCGTAACCTCATGGCGCCGGAAACTAGCCCACCGCGAGGACGCCGTCCAGGGGGTGTCCCGGGCTCCGGCCCCGCCCGTTCCGGCCCGCTCCGGCCCGCCGCGCGCGCCCGGTCCCGGCCGAGCCCGCCCCCGGCTCAGCCCACCCGTTGCTGGCGGAACTCCTCGAGGCCCGGAGCGGTCCTGCTCACCGTGAACTCCGTGACCCGGTAGGCGCAGACCTCCTCCTGTACGAAGGGGTCGCTGGCGACGACGGCCTCGATCCGGTCCCGGTCGTCGCCCACCGCGAGGATCACACCGCCGTCGCGCGGCTCCTTCCGCCCCGAGACCATGAACACCCCGGCCTCGTACTGCTCGTTCACCCACTCCAGATGGGCTTCGAGAAGTGCGTCGACCTCGTCGAGGGGCGCGGTGTAGGTCAGCTCGAGTACAAACATGATCCGGAGCCTACGTGTCCGGGAAGCGCCATCGCGTGGCGGCCCGCATATCGGCGTCCCAGCCGAAGACCAGCCGCGGCCGCACATGGAATGCGGGGCCGAGGGCCCCGGAGCTGTCGGCGACGCCTTCGTCGGTCGCGGCGATGTCCCAGTCGTACTTGAGGTTGTACGCGGCGATGAACCGGGCCGGCGCCGATGCGCCCGTCACCGGCTCCGCCGTGCCCTCCACGATCACCGGCCGGTCCCCGTCGTCCAGGTGCACCGTGAGTGCCGGCTGGGCGGCGAGGTTGTGCCGGGCGAGCGAGCCCGTGCTGAACCAGAGTCCGTCCTCCAGCCAGACCGCCCAGACGGGGCGGGAGTGCGGCCGGCCGTCCGGGCGGGTCGTGGCGATCCAGTAGGTACGGGCGGCCACCAGCCGGTCGAGCGCCCACTTCCAGGGCAGCAGCTCCCCCGGTGGCATCGCCGTACCGAACATGACCGGCGCCTCGGCCACCGGGTCGGGCAGGGCGGCTTGCATGCGTCCCACCGTACGCCGGGAGCGGTGACTCGGCCCGGCTCGTCAGCCGGCTGTCGCCGACGCTGCTGCCAGCGCGGCCGCGAGGGAGCGGCGGCACAGGCCGTCGGCGTGGCGCGTCGTCTCCGGCAGGCGGTGGCGCGGGGTCAGCCGGAGGGTGTGTCCGCAGGCGTGCTCGAGGCCGATCGCGTGACCGACGGAGACGAACACCGGCTTCACCCCCTCGCGGGTGCGCAGGGCCCGGCCGACCACCTCGCCGTCGTCCACCAGCGGCGTCCATGCTCCGCGCGGCGCGGGTGGCTGCTCGTAGGAGAAGGAGAACGGGGTCTTCGCGACGCCGAAGGACGGGATGCCGGTCAGTACGCCGAGATGGCTGGCGAGCCCCAGGCGGCGCGGGTGCGCGATGCCGTAGCCGTCGCACACCACCAGGTCCGGCACCGCGCCGAGCCTCTCCAAAGCCTCCAGGACCGGCGGCAGTTCGCGGAACGCCAGGAGCCCTGGGACGTACGGGAAGGAGGTCCGTCCGACGGCGGTCGCCTGTTCGACGACATCGAGGGTCTCCAGGTCCAGGACGACGGCTGCGGCTGCCACCCGGTCGGTCTTCGCGTCGTACGCGACGTCCACTCCGGCGACCCGGCCGGCTGCCCCGGGCTCGGGGCCGGCGCTGTCCAGGTCGACGAGCCCCCGCAGCCGCTCCTGCTCCGCGACCGCCTCGGCTTCGGAGTCCGGCCATTGCCTGCCTGTCCACGCCATGAGGCTGTCCTATCAGATCCCGGGGCGGATCCCTGGCCGATCCCGGGGCGGATCCCTGGCCGATCCCGGGGCTGATCCCTGGCCGGATCCCTGGCAATCCCCGATCGGATCTCTGGTCGGATCCCCGATCGCCGCCGCCCGTCGTCGGCCGGGGACCGCACCGTTGGGGTGCAGCCGGCGAGGGCCGCCGCGGCGCTGCGGAGCCGCTGCGGATGTGTCGGAGCGCCCACGGCTGCCCCACGCGCGCGTGCGGCACGCCGCAGGTGGTCGCCCGGCCCCGGCAGTGACGGATGTCACGCTTCCCGCCGATGCACGCATCCGGCCCGGAATCCGTCTCACCGGATACAGCGATACGGACCGCACGAGTGCAAGGAGGCAGGCGTGTCCCCTGTCATCGACCAAACCGTCCAGGCCGGCCTCATCACGGCCGAGGCCCAGGTGCTGGACGTCCCGGCGGTGCTGCGCTATCGGCGCGACGACCCACTCGCCATCCGTATCTGCTTCCCGCCGCGAGCCTCGCTCGCCGGCTCGCATGTGACGTGGGTCTTCGCACGGGACCTGCTGGCCGCCGGGCTGGAGAGCCCGACGGGCGAGGGGGATGTGCACGTACGGCCGTTCGGCGCCGATGTGACGGTGATGGAGTTCCACGCCGCTGTCGGCACGGCCATGGTGCGGATCAAAACGGCCGATCTCCGCCGCTTCCTCCAGCGGTCCTACCTCGTGGTGCCCGCGGGCAGCGAACATCTGCAACTGGACCTGGACGGGGATCTTGCGGCGCTGCTGCGCGAGGCCTGACCCGGACTGACCCCGACGGAACAGGCCTGCCCCGGCCTGGTCCCTCGATCCGCCCCCGATCCGGCCGGCTCCCATGGGTCGTGGCCGTAGGCGGCGGGGGCCGAACGGGTCGTTGCTTTTTATTGCGTTGCCGCCGCACAGCAGCCGGGCATACCGTTCTTCTCGGCCCCGTTGTCGTTGAATGGAGAAGGACGTTGCTCCTCTGAGGTCTTGAGACACCGTGCTCCGCCGCCCCGCCTCCGTGCGAGGTGCCGCGTGAGCTGTGTGCGACCTCGGCGCTGAGCCGCCCCCTCCCCCGACCGGGGCCTTCTCGTTGCCCGTCCGGTCCGTCGCCGCAATCCCCGGTGTCTCCCCGTGTTGCCACATCACTGCGAGCAACCTGGAGGCCCGTATGGCTCACTCCGCCACCTCATCCGCATCCGCGTCCGTCACCTGCTCCGGACTCTCCTTCGCCTGGCCCGACGGGACCGTCGTGTTCGACGGCTTCGACCTGGCGGTGGGACCGGGACGGACCGGTCTGATCGGCCTGAACGGATCGGGCAAGTCCACCCTGCTGCGGCTCATCGCCGGCGAGCTGGACCCGGGCGGGGGCAGCGTCCGGGTCGCCGGGGAGATGGGGTATCTGCCGCAGAACCTCGTCCTGGACACCGCCCTGCGGGTCGACGCGGCACTGGGCATCGCGCGGGCCCGCGCCGCGCTGCACGCCATCGAGGGCGGCGACGCGAGCGAGGAGCACTTCGCCGCCGTCGGCGACGACTGGGACGTCGAGGAGCGGGCGCGGGCGACGCTCGACCGCCTGGGGCTCGGCCACATCGGCCTCGACCGCACCATCGGGGAGGTCTCGGGCGGCGAGTCGGTGCTGCTGAGACTGGCGGCGCTGCTGCTGCGCAGGCCGGACGTACTGCTGCTGGACGAGCCGACCAACAATCTGGACCTCGACGCCCGGCGGCGGCTGTACGACGCGGTCGTGGCCTGGTCCGGGGTGATGGTCGTGGTCAGCCACGACCGCGAACTCCTCGAACTCGTCGATCAGATCGCCGACCTGCGGGGAGGCGAAGTCCACTGGTACGGCGGAAACCTGTCGTCGTACGAGGAGGCGGTCGCCGTGGAGCAGGAGGCCGCCGAGCGGATGGTCCGTGTCGCCGAGGCCGATGTGAAGCGGCAGGAGCGCGAACTGGCCGAAGCCCGGGTCAAGTTGGCGCGTCGGGTGCGCTACGGCCAGAAGATGTACGACTCCAAACGCGAGCCGAAGATCGTGATGAACGCGCGCAAGCGCGAGGCACAGGTGTCCGCCGGCAAACACCGGATCATGCACACCGAGAAGCTGAAGGAGGCGAAGGAGCGGCTCGACGACGCCGTGGAGGCGGTGCGGGACGACGAGATCCGGGTCGATCTGCCGCACACGGCGGTACCGGCGGGACGGACCGTCCTCACCCTGCGGGAGCTCGAACTCCGGTACGGCGCACGGGTTCAGGACTTCGAGGTGCGCGGACCGGAGCGGATCGCGCTGGTGGGCCGGAACGGAGCGGGGAAGTCGACACTGCTGCGGACCGTCGTCGGGCAGCTGGAGCCGGTGTCCGGGGAGGCGGTGGCGCATGTCCCGGTCCGGTTCCTGCCGCAGCGGCTCGACGTGCTGGACGACGAGCTGACCGTCGCCGAGAACGTGGCGCGCTTCGCGCCCGCAGCGACCAACAACCGGATCAGGGCGCGGCTCGCCCGCTTCCTGTTCCGGGGCGCGCGGGCGGACCGGCCTGCGGGCGCGCTGTCGGGCGGCGAGCGGTTCCGCGCGTCGCTGGCCGCGCTGCTGCTCGCGGAACCGGCTCCGCAGTTGCTGATGCTGGACGAACCGACGAACAACCTCGACATGACGTCGGTCGGCCGACTGACCGCGGCCCTGGAGTCGTACGAGGGCGCGCTGATCGTGGCGAGCCACGATGTGCCGTTCCTGCGCGGGATCGGGATCACACGCTGGATGCGGCTGGACGGCGAACTGTCGGCCGTCGAACCGGAGGAGGTTTGACGATCCTCTCCCGGCTGAAGCCGGGAGATTGCCTTTGGCTACCCGTGGGTGGCCGGTTGGGTTTCACGCGTCCGCCTCCGCTGGTGGGCGGGACTCGGCGCCGTGCGGCGCCTGCGCGTGCTGTTGATGACCGAGCCGCCCGTCCGGCGGGCTCGGGCCTCGATCTCCACCGAGGCATTATGGTCCGCGTCGTCCTCGTGCCCGCAGTGCACACACGCGAACAACCTGCCGCAGCCCTTGCGGGAGGCCGGATCAACCCTCCCGCAGTTGGCCAGCGGGGACGCTCCACGGCGGTATGGCCCGGCGCTGGCCGTACCGCCCCACCACCTGGCAGGATCACTCGGGGGCCGTCTCCAGAGCGAGTGCCGCGTCGCGTACGTCCGGGACCGGGTGGCGGCGCAGCCGTCGTAGCTGGTCGCGCCAGGCGGGCGGCCAGCCGGAGCGCTGGCCGGCGACGGCCGTCAGCGCGGCGGACATCAGGCCCGCGGCATGTGTTCCCTCCCCCGCGAGACGCAGCGCTGCCGCGGAGAGCGCCACGTCCGAGCCTGGTTGGGACGCGGTCTCCAGTCGACGGCGCAGAGCCGTTGCGCTCCGGTCCGCCAGTACGGGGCGGCCCTCGTACAGCCGGGCGAGCCAGGACAGCCGGTCCCCCAGCGAGGCCCCGTCCGCGTCGAGGTCCACGTCCAGGTCCAGGGAGTCGGCCAGGAGCCGGGCCGCGGCGGGGACGAACCGGGGGTGCCGGGCGAGCAGTTCACCGGCGTCGGCGGCGGCCCGGCGGTAGCCGGCCGGGTGCGTCACCGCCCGCACAGCGAGCCGCTCCACGAGATGTTCGACGCGGCGGCGGGCGGGCCGGTCGCGGTCGGGCTGCGCATCCGCCATGGCAGCCCCATCCCCTACGGCCCCGTCCATGACGGCCCCATCCCCTACGGTCCCGTCCATGACGGCCCCGTCCCCGGCAAGCGAACTGTCCCCCACCGGCGCCCCGTTCCCTCTGACCCGCCCATCCGCCATGCCCCCTCGGTCCGCCACGACTGCCGCTTCCGCCATGACCTCCCTGTCTGCCGTAACCGCCCCACCCGTCGTAACCGCCCCACCGGTTGAAGCCGCCGCAGCCGCCGCAGCCGCCCCGTCCGCCGTAACCGGCGCCTCCGCTGCCGTCTCCCCGGCCCAGTCCGATCGGCCGTCCGCCGCGACCAGCGCGGTCAGCACCCGCTCCAGCGTCGGGCCGCTCCCCGGCACCGACGTGACCAGCGAGACGAGACCGTCGGCGGCGGCACGCCAAGTCCCGCGGTTTCCCAGGTCGGTGACGGCGGCCGCCAGTGCCCCGGCAGCCTCCGGCGACCACGGCGCCCAGTGCGCCAGCGCCGCGTAGACCGCTTCGGCGATCTCCCGGTCCTCGGTGACGCCCAGGGCAGTGACCAGCCGGGCGTAACGCTCCCGGTGTGCTTCGGGCAGATCGAGCGGCCGGATACGGAGGACGGCGTGGCGCAGCGCCGGAGGGCCGGCCGCGGCGCCCGCGATCATCTCCCACGCCCGCTCGTCGCCGAGCAGCCCGGCCGCGAACGCCACACAGGCGGCCGATACGTCACGGTGCTGCCCGGGCAGCGCGTACGCGTCGGCGAGCAGTCCGGCGGCCACCGTGACGGGAAGCCGGGTCGCGGCGAGCCGGACCGCCTCCTTGCGGCTGGTGACCTTCACCTGCACACCGGCGTCCGGCAGCAGGACGGCGCGCAGGATTCCGGCCAGCCGTGACGGCGCGACGTACAGCGTCGCGCGGGTGGCCGCGTACACCGCGACCCGCGCGCGGTCGTCCCCGGCGTGGGCGAGCAGGACCGGCAGCGCCTCACCCGGCCGGTCCGTCCTCGCCAGAGCGGCCAGAGCGGCCTCGGCGAGCAACACGTCCGGGGAGTCGGTCCAGCGCCGCACCTCCCCCGCTCCCAGCTCGGGTATGCGGGCGGCCTGCCCGATGGCCGCGATCCGCTGGTTCGGCCGCAGCGAGGCGTCTCCCATCGCCCGGGTCATCAGCCGTGCCGCGGCGGCTTGTTGCCGGGGCAGCCAGCGGTCCGCCTCGCGGCCGACCGGGGGCAGCCAGTGGCTGTTGCGGTTCCGGAAGCGTCCGTGCGGGGCGGTGTCGCCGAGGACCGCGTCGAGCAGATCGGTGCGGCGCCGGGTCAGCACGGACAGGACGGGCTCCAGTACGGCCGTCGAGGAGTCCAGTGCGAGGATCTTCCCCACCCGCTCGTCCCGGGCGGACGGCGCCTCGAGCCACAGGCCGATCGCGGTCCGTACGGTCGCGTCGTTCCCGAACTGCACGGCCTGCCAGAGGAGTTCCTGGAGCTCCGGCATCGCGGCGGCACGCCGTGGCCCGACCGCGCGGGCGAGCGCGAAGGTCAGCCCGTGGTCCACCTTCTCCGCGCCCGCCTCCAGCCAGGGCCGCAGCGCCTCGAACACTTCGTGCTCCTGCCCCCGGCGCAGCGAGCGGTCGAGCCGGCCCAGGTCGGCGCCGCCGGTGTTCCCGGACAGCCGGACCAGGGTGCGCAGGGCCCAGCCGATCAACTGCCGCTCGGCGGTGGCGGCGTGTTCGCGCAGCAGCGCGATGGCGAGTTCGCTCAGGGCGCTGCGGCTCTGGCTGGGGGCGGCGCAGGAGGTGTCGCGGGCCGTGATCGCGTCGGAGGCGATGCGGTCGAGGTACGGGGCCGTGTCGTCGGTGAAGAGGCGGGGGTGGATGCGGCCGAGCGCGGCCAGGGCGGCGGACCGTACGGGGTCCTGCTCGTTGCGCAGCCGTTCCATCTCGCCCAGCAGGCGCAGCAGCGCGGCGGGGTCGGCGGAGCGCGCGACATTGCCGATGAGCAGGGGCCAGGCCTCGGCACGGTCGTCCGCGCCCGGCCGGCGGGTGGCGGCGGTCAGCTCCTCCCACGCCTCCTCCACGGGCAGATGCGCGACGGCCGACAGGACGGCCGCCCAGCCCGCGTCACGCGCGCGTGCCTGCGCGGCCATCCGGCGGCCCTCGGCCTCGCGCCGGGCGCGCGGCAGGAGCTCCAGCACCGGGTCGGAGGGGAGGGCGCGGTCCTGCCCGGTGGTGACGGCGTCGTAGAAGTCGCCGCGGCGGGCCGGCGGCAGGGCGCGGAGCAGCTGGGCGAGGCGTTCCCCGTACGGTGCCCAGGCGCGGCCCAGGCCGGTGAACCGGGCCAGGTCGAGCCGTGCGAGGCGCTCCAGCACGGAGCGTGGCAGACCGCGTATGCGCAGGGTCTCGGCGTGCCGCGGATCGAGCAGCAGGCGGAGCGTGCGGCCGGGTTCGGCGGCGGTCAGTGCGCCCAGGCTGTGCCACAGCGGAAGGGGCAGAGCGCCGGTGCCGTGGCGCTCCAGCAGGTCGAGGACGCGGCCGGGCCGGGCGGCGGCGGTGGCGGCGACCCCGGCTGTGTACCGCTGCCACCACGTCTCGTACAGGGTGGAGGGGAGTTCGGCGAGCTGGCGTCCGGCCTCGTCCAGTACGGCGTCGGGGTGGCGGGCCGCGAGACCGCGCCAGCCGCGGACGGCGTGGAAGAGGCCGGGGAGGAGCCGGGTGACGGTCCGCGCCCCGCAGCCGGGCAGCAGCCGCGCCGCCTCGCCGTCCCCCCACCGCTCACGGCAGTCGTCGACGAGCCGGTCGGCGAGGGCGGTGCGTCCGCCGCGGACGACGGCGCGTATCAGCTCTCTGCGTATGGCCGCGGGTGCGTCCTCGAGCGCCGCTTCGAGGGCGGCGTCGGAGACGGGCGCGGATTCGGCGGCGCGCAGGGCGTGGCCGCGAACCACCGCGTCGGGGTCGGTGAGCCTTGCCTCCAGATAGCCGGTGTCCCGCCCGACGGCGGCCGCGACGACGGCCAGCCGCTGCCCGTACGCCCCGCGCTGCGCGAGGTCCTCCAGCATCGGCCGCAGCTGCCCGCGGCCTGCCCACGCGCGCGTGCGGGCGGCGAGTTCCCGCATGCGCTGCGGATATGGGAGCGGGTCCAGGGCTCCGAGCAGATCGTCCACGGGGTTCGGCGGGTCCTGCGGGATGCGGATGCGCGTCATGCCGGGGATTGTGCCTGTTCGGCGGGGGCGGGGGTGGGGGTGGGCAGTAGAAGATCTGCCCGGGTGAAGGACAGGATGGGGGGACGGCGCATCCGTGCCCCCATGGTCCGTATATCGAAAGGGAGCAACCGTGCCCAGCAAGAAGGTGCTCATCCGCCGCCCCGGCCCGCGCCTCGCGGAGGGGCTCGTCACCCATATCGACCGGTCGCCGGTCGACACGGGACTCGCGGTGAGCCAGTGGGAGGGATACGCCATGACGCTGCAGGCGCACGGTTGGGAACCCTTCGAGGTGGAGCCCGCCGAGACCTGCCCGGACAGCGTCTTCATCGAGGACACGGTGGTGCTGTTCCGGAATGTGGCGCTGATCGCGCGGCCCGGCGCGGACTCCCGCAAGCCGGAGACGGCGGCGGTGGAGGAGGCCGTCGCTCGCCTCGGCTGCTCGATCAACTGGGTGTGGGATCCGGGCACGCTCGACGGCGGCGATGTCCTCAAGATCGGGGACACGATCTATGTGGGCCGGGGCGGCCGGACGAACGCCGCCGGGGTCCAGCAGCTGCGGGCCGCCTTCGAGCCGCTGGGGGCGCGGGTCATCGCGGTGCCGGTCAGCAAGGTGCTGCATCTGAAATCGGCGGTGACCGCCCTGCCGGACGGCACCGTGATCGGCTACGCGCCGCTGGTCGACGACCCGTCCGTGTTCCCACACTTTCTGCCCGTCCCCGAGGAGTCCGGCGCGCATGTGGTGCTGCTGGGTTCGGGGAAGCTGCTGATGGCCGCGAGCGCGCCGAAAACCGCGGAGCTGCTGGCCGGTCTGGGGTACGTACCGGTACCGGTCGACATCGGCGAATTCGAGAAGCTGGAGGGATGCGTCACATGTCTCTCGGTACGGCTCCGCGATTTGCATGCATAGTGGGGCGAAGTAGAACGATTACCCCCGCCCCTTGGCCTTCACCTAACCTGGGCCTTAACCTACGGACTCGTAACCTACGGAGCCGTAGGTGATTCTGCAGTCCCCGTATGCCTCTGGAGCCGATGTGACCACCACCCCTGCCCCCCTCGCCGGTTCGGAGGCGTGGAGTGACGCCCGGCTGCTGTACGCGCTGGAAGAGGTTGTCGAGACCGAGCTCAACCGCCATCTGAGCGTCGCCAAGGAATGGATGCCCCACGAGTACGTGCCGTGGAGCGACGGCCGGAACTTCGACGGCCCGCTCGGCGGCGACGCGTGGGAGCCCGAGCAGTCCAAGGTCAGCGACATCGGCCGGATATCGCTTGTGGTGAACCTGCTCACCGAGGACAACCTCCCGAGCTACCACCACGAGATCGCCACGCTCTTCGGCCGCGACGGCGCCTGGGGCAACTGGGTGCACCGCTGGACCGCCGAGGAGGGTCGGCACGGCATCGTCATGCGCGACTACCTGCTGACCTCGCGGGCCGTCGACCCGGTCGAGCTGGAGCGCTTCCGCATGGCGCACATGTCGGAGGGCTTCGAGTCCGACAACCGGCACAGCATGCTGCACTCCGTCGCGTACGTCGCCTTCCAGGAGCTCGCGACCCGCATCTCACACCGGAACACCGGCCACCACTCCGGCGACCCGGTGTGCGACCGGATGCTGGCCCGGATCTCGACCGACGAGAACCTGCACATGGTCTTCTACCGGAACCTGCTGGGTAAGGCCTTCGAGCTCGCTCCCGACCAGACCATGGCCGCGGTCCGCGATGTCGTCGTGAACTTCCGGATGCCCGGACACGGCATGCCCGGCTTCGAGCGCGCCGCCGCGCAGATGGCCATCGGCGGCATCTACAACCTGCGCATCCACCATGACGACGTACTGCAGCCGGTGCTGCGCTTCCTCAAAGTGCTGGAGATCTCCGGCCTGGGGCCGGAGGGCCTGAAGGCACAGGAGGAGCTGGGCCTGTTCATGGGCGGGCTCGACGACCAGGCGACCAAGTTCGACGAGCGGCGCCAGGCGCTGCTCGCGCGGCGCGCGGCGCGGGCGGCCTCCGCCTGACGCCGAGGCTCCATTCGGAGGGATTCCCGAACGTCCCCTGCCCTCGGGCAGGGGACGTTCGTTTTGCCGCCGGGACCGAATCACACGGCGAGTGCAGGAGCGCGGGAGCAGGAACCCGGCCCCGCCTCACACAACCGCCCTCCAGACCTCACTGGAGGGAAGCTGGAGCGGTGGACGGGGTTGCCCCGGTCCACCGCACGCAGAACCCCGCCGGTGGCGGCACCGTACCGAGCGCGTCACCGGACGCCCGCGGGCGAGCGCGGGCCGCACCCATGAGAGGCACATAGAGACACGCAGAGGCACGTAGAGACACACCGACGGTCCGAGAGGCGGGCCGGTCCAGCGGCACCAGGGGACCGGCCCTGGACAGGGGCCGCACCGGGTGCGGTGGCGCGGACCGCTCCACCGCACCCGCGCCGGAAGGCGAAAAAGCAGCAGGCCCGGTGCGTGTGCACCGGGCCTGCTGTGTGAGTAGCGGGGACAGGATTTGAACCTGCGACCTCTGGGTTATGAGCCCAGCGAGCTACCGAGCTGCTCCACCCCGCGTCGGTGAACACGACCTTACGCGCTCCCGGCGTTCCCACCAAATCGTTTCCGCGGCGGCCGATCAGCTGCGCCGCAGCCGCTGCCGCTCCCGCTCGGAGAGGCCTCCCCAGACGCCGAACCGCTCGTCGTTCGCGAGCGCGTACTCCAGACACCGGATGCGCTCCTCGCAGGCTCCGCAGACCCGCTTGGCCTCCCTGGTGGAGCCACCCGCTTCGGGAAAGAACAGCTCGGGACCGGTCTGCGCACACAGGGCACGCTCCCGCCAGCCCGGCTCGCGCCCCGACGGGACGGTGAAGTCGATCAACATAACGGTCACTCTGACGCCCACCGATCAACGGAGTCTCAACGTCCCATCAACGGCACCGAGCGAATGTGACATGCATCACTTAGAATCTGCTGCGTATCTCGCGCCACGGAATCCGGTCGGCCCTCCGTCGGCCAGGGCACCGGGCAGACCCGGAGGAACGCCATGCCCGAGCTCTTCATCGGTGGCCGATGGACCGCCGCCGTCGACGGGCACGTCCGCGAGATCCGCTGCCCGGCGGACGGCACCTTGGTCGCCACGGTGGACGAGGGCGGGCCGAAGGACTCCGCGGCCGCGGTGGCCGCGGCGCGCGACGCCTTCGACCGCGGCCCCTGGCCCGGCACACCCGCCGCCGATCGTGGCCGGCTGCTGATCCGCGTCGCCGACCTGCTGGAGCGGGACAAGGACGCGTTCGCCCGGGCCGAGTCGCTGGACACCGGCAAGCGGCTCGTCGAGAGCGAGTACGACCTCGACGACATCGCGAACTGCTTCCGCTACTTCGGCAGTCTGGCCGCTTCCGGCGGCACCGACCGGGCGGTCGACACCGGCGATCCGGCCGTCGACAGCCGCGTGGTGCACGAGCCGGTCGGCGTCTGTTCGCTGATCACGCCCTGGAACTATCCCCTGCTCCAGACCGCCTGGAAGGTCGCCCCCGCGCTCGCCGCCGGCAACACGTTCGTTCTCAAGCCGAGCGAGCTCACCCCGCACACCGCCATCGGACTCATGCGGCTGCTCGCCGAGGCGGGGCTGCCCGACGGCGCCGCCAACCTGGTGCTGGGAACCGGTCCGGGCGCGGGCGCACCGCTCACCACCGACGAGCGGGTGGACATGGTGTCGTTCACCGGCGGCCTCGCCACCGGGCGGCACATCATGGCCGCGGCCGCGCCCACCGTGAAGAAGATCGCTCTCGAGCTCGGCGGCAAGAACCCCAACATCGTCTTCGCCGACGCCGAGTTCGACACCGCGGTCGACTACGCCCTGATGGCGGTCTTCCTGCACGCCGGACAGGTCTGCTCGGCCGGGGCTCGGCTGCTGGTCCAGGAGAAGCTGCACGACGCGTTCGTCGACGAGCTGGTGGCCCGGGCGCGCAGGATCCGGCTCGGCGGTCCGTTCGACGAACAGGCCCGCAGCGGCCCGCTGATCTCGGCTGCCCACCGCGAGAAGGTCGAGGCGTACGTGGCGGCGGGCCTGGACGAGGGCGCGGTGCTGCGGTGCGGCGGCAGGCGTCCGGACGACCCGGCGCTCGGGGACGGCTTCTACTACCTGCCGACGGTGCTGGACGACTGCACTCCCGGCATGTCCGTGGTGCGCGACGAGTCCTTCGGCCCGGTCCTGACCGTCGAGCGGTTCCGCAGTGAGGACGAGGCGGTGGCACTCGCCAACGACACCTTCTACGGCCTGACCGGGGGGGTGTGGACCCAGGACAGCGGTCTGGCGCAGCGGGTGGCCTCCCGGCTCCGTGCGGGAACCGTCTGGATCAATGACTTCCATCCCTATGTGCCACAAGCGGAATGGGGCGGTATGAAACAGTCCGGCGTGGGCCGCGAGCTGGGCCCGGCAGGCCTGGCCGAGTATCAGGAGGCCAAGCACATCTGGCGTAACACCGCGCCGCGTCCCCAACGGTGGTTCGAGTGACGGCCACCGAGCCGACCGGTCCGGGCGGTCCCTCCGCCGGCTCCGGTCACGACGACGACTCGCTCACCGAACTCGGCTACCGCCCCGAACTCAAGCGCACACTCGGCAACTTCCACACCTTTGCCGCCGGGGTCAGCTACATCTCGATCCTGACCGGCACCTTCCAGCTCTTCTATCTCGGTGTGAGCTTCGGCGGACCCGCCTACTGGTGGTCCTGGCCCATGGTCTTCGTGGGGCAGTTGATGGTCGCCCTGTGCTTCTGCGAGCTCGCCGCCCGGTACCCGGTGGCCGGATCCATCTACAACTGGGGCAAGCAGATGGGCGGGCCCCATGTGGGCTGGCTCGGCGGCTGGATGATGATGACCGCCACCATGGTGACGCTCTCGGCAACGGCGCTCGCCTACCAGGTCACGCTGCCGCAGATCGACGAGACCTTCCAGTTCGTCGGGGACGGCAGCGGCCAGACCGACCAAGCTGCCAACGCCGTCCTCCTCGGCTCCGTACTCATCCTCTTCACCACCCTGGTCAACGCCTTCGGGGTCAAGCTGATGGCCCAGATCAACTCCAGCGGTGTGTTCATCGAGCTGATCGCCGCCATCGTTCTGGTCGTGCTGCTGGCCGCTCACATCACCCGCGGCCCGAACACCGTGCTGACCGACACCGACGGGCTGGCCCAGGGCCAGACCTGGGGCTATTTCGGCGCGTTCCTGACCGCATCCCTGGCATCCGCCTATGTGATGTACGGCTTCGACACGGCGTCGTCCCTCGGAGAGGAGTCCCACAATCCGAGTCGCAACGCACCTCACGCCATCCTGCGGGCGCTGGTCGCCTCGTTCATCCTCGGCGGGTTCATCCTGCTCTTCGCCCTGATGGCCGTGCCGAACCTGGGCGCCAAGGAGCTGAGGGACATCGGCGGCCTGCAATACGTGGTGCTGGAGACGCTCGGCTCGACCATCGGTGAGATCGTGCTCTGGTGCGTGGTCATCGCGATCACGGTGTGCGTACTGGCCGTCCATGCCGCCGGAATCCGCCTGATGTTCGCCATGGCCCGGGACAACAACCTGCCGGCCGGCACGCATCTCGCGCGGGTGAGCCCCCGCTTCAAGACCCCGGTGGTGCCCGCCATCGTCATCGGTGTGGTGGGCGTTCTCATCCTGGTGATCAACATCGACCAGCCGCAGATCTTCTCGGTGATCACCAGTATCGCGATCATCATGATCTATCTGGCGTATCTGCTGGTCACCCTCCCCATGCTGGTGAAGCGGCTGCGCCGCCGGTGGAAGCCGGCCGAGGGATTCTTCTCACTCGGCCGGTTCGGCCTGCCGGTCAACGTCCTGGCGGTGCTCTGGGGAGCCGGGATGATCATCAACCTCGCCTGGCCGCGCACCGAGATCTACAACGCCACCGGTCCGCAGCACTGGTACCTGCGCTGGGGCGCGTTCCTCTTCGTCGGCATCGTCGCGGGCGCGGGATTCGCCTACTACTGGTTCGTCCAGCGGCACCGCACCGGCGTACTCGACGAGCACAAGGCCGAGCTCCTGGGCGATCAGCCGACCCCCAGCAGCTGATCAACGCACCCACGAGCACGAAGCTGGAGAAGCACAATGCCCGAGCAAGGCACGGTGGACGAGTTCGACTACGTGGTCGTGGGCGGCGGCACCGCCGGAGCGGTGGTGGCCGCCCGGCTGTCGGAGGATCCGGCCGTCAGCGTCTGCGTACTGGAGGCGGGCCCGTCCGACGTCGGCGACGACAAGGTACTGCGGCTGGAACAGTGGATGGCCATGCTGGAGTCCGGCTACGACTGGGACTACCCGGTGGAGCCGCAGCGGTACGGCAACAACTTCATGCGGCACGCCCGCGGCAAGGTGCTGGGCGGCTGCTCCTCGCACAACTCCTGTATCGCCTTCTGGGCCCCGGCCGAGGACCTCGACGAGTGGGGCGCACAGGGCTGCACGGGCTGGAGCGCCGCGGACTGCTTCCCGCTCTACCGGCGACTGGAGAGCAATGACGGGCCTGGCGACCACCACGGCCGCTCCGGTCCGGTGACCATCCGCAGCATCCCGCCGCGCGACCCGTGCGGCCGGGCACTGCTGGAGGCCTGCGCCGAGGCGGGCATTCCGACCACGCCGTTCAACACCGGCCGGACGGTGGTGCGCGGCGCGAACTGGTTCCAGATCAACGCCCGCGAGGACGGGACCCGCTCCTCCGCGTCGGTCTCCTATCTCCATCCCATTCTCGGCAAGCGGCCGAATCTGGAGGTGAGGACCGGCCTTCAGGCCAAGCGGCTCGTCCTGGACGCCGACCTCCGTTGCACCGGCGTGGACTATCTGGCGCCGGACCTGATCCACACCCGGACGGTCGGCGCACGGCGGGAGGTGATCGTCTCCTGTGGGGCCATCGACACCCCCAAACTGCTGATGCTCTCCGGCATCGGACCGGCGGAGCACCTCCGCGAGAAGGGCGTGGACACCAGGGTGGACGCGCCGGGGGTCGGCTCCAATCTGCAGGACCACCCCGAGGGCATGATCATGTGGGAGGCCATGCAGCCGATGGTGACCTCCTCCACCCAGTGGTGGGAGATCGGCATCTTCGCCGGCACCGAATCGGGCCTGGACCGCCCCGATCTGATGTTCCACTACGGCTCGGTCCCGTTCGACATGAACACCTACCGGCACGGCTACCCGACGTCGGAGAACGCGTTCTGCCTGACGCCGAACGTCACCCGTGCCCGCTCGACCGGCACCGTCCGGCTCAGGACCCGCGACTTCCGGGACAAGCCGGAGGTCGACCCCCGCTACTTCACCCATGCGCACGACGTACGGGTGATGACCTACGGCATCCGGCTCGCCCGGGAGATCGCCGCCCAGCCCGCGATGGTCACCTGGGCGGGTACGGAACTCGCCCCCGGCCCGGGCGCGCAGTCCGATGAGGAGCTGTTCGACTACATCCGGCAGACGCACAACACCGTCTACCACCCGGCGTGCACCGTGAGGATGGGGGCGCCGGACGACCCCGCGGCCCCGCTCGACCCTCAGCTGCGTGTCAAGGGCGTGAGCGGACTGCGGGTCGCCGACGGGTCCGTGATGCCGTTCCTTACCGCGGTCAATCCGTGCATCACGACAATGATGATCGGCGAAAAATGCGCCGATATGATCAGAGCCGATTAGGACCGGTTTTCCTGCGTTTCTGGTGTCGCCGTACGCGCACAAACCGCGCTGTTCACAGCCGAAAACCCCCGGCGATCACATGGCTGAAATGCATACCCTGATGCGAAGAAAATGCAGTGGCCATCACAGGATCTTTACATCCTGTCACCCCTGGATTCTCTTGACCCCCCAACTGACAGCCACGCAAGATGAGTTGAGCACTTACGCATCAGGAGTCGCAAGCGACCAGCTTGGCCCCGGCGGACCGATCCGAATGGGGCAAAGACGGGGGGAACTGATGGGGTGTGCGTGTCCTGTGCGCGTTCGGGATGCGAATTCCCGGTACCCGTAACCTCCCTCCCCGGTCTCTTGGTGCCTTATCCATCGGTGCCTGAAGGGGATTGGAGGGGGAATGCCGACGAAACCGACTTACCCCGGCGTCTATGTCGAAGAACTTCCCAGCAGCGTGCGCACCATCTCCGCCGTCACGACCTCCGTGACGGCGTTCGTGGGACACACCCGCCGCGGACCGGTGAACAGGCCGGTCAGAATCACCAGCTTCACCGACTTCGAGCGGCGCTTCGGGGGGCTCACCTCGCAGAGCGCGGTCGGCTACGCCGTGCACCAGTTCTTCGGCAACGGCGGCACGCTCGCGGTGATCGTGCGGGTGGCCGCGGCCGGTACCGGCGAAGAGGCCTGTGTCACCCTCGATTCCACCGAGGGCCACAGCGACTGCGCGGTGCTACGGGTGCACGCCAAGGAGCCCGGCGTCTGGGGTTCCGGCCTGCGGCTGGCCGTCGACCACGACACCCCGGCCCCCGGCGAGACCTTCAACCTCCAGGTCTTCGACGCGCACGGCGGCACCCGCGAGACGTTCGCCGGTCTCTCCATGAGCCCCGGCCACGGCCGCTTCGTGGAAACCGTGATCAACCCGGGCTCCTCCCTCGTACGGGTCGAGGTGATCGGCGAGGGACGGCCCGACCCGTCGGGCACCGTCTCCAAGCCGTTCTCGGCGGAGCTGCCCAACCTCGCCGTCGACCTCACCGTCAAGATCGGGGAGGTGGAGCGGGACTTCACGCTCTACGACCCGGACCTGGACGGCGAACTCCCCTGCAGCGTCACCGAGCTGGCCCTGCTGCTCGAGCGCAAGCTGCGCGCCCTTCCCGACGCCCCGGGCAAACGGGCCTTCGCGGGAGCGGAGGTCACCGCGTACGGCAACCGGCTGCAGGCCGTCGCAGGCTCCACCGACCCGGACGACGTCATCCGCTTCGTCGGCGAATGCGCCAACGACCTGGGTCTCGAGGCGTCCGTCAACCCACCGGTGTTCCCGCTGAGCGGCGGCGTCGACGGAAGCCCGCCGGGACCCCGGGACCTCATCGGCAGCGAGGCCCGTAAGACCGGCCTCCAGGCGCTGCGCGGCGTCGACGACGTCAATCTGCTCTCGCTGCCCGAACTCTCGGCGTACGAGTCCACCGAGGACATGCTCACCGTGATCTCGGCTGCCGAGCGGCTCTGCCAGGAGCGGCGGATATTCCTGCTCGTCGACTCGCCCACGTCCTGGGTCAGCGCCGACACGGCACGGGCCGGTCTCGCCGCCTTCGAGCCGGTGCGCGGCAACCACGCGGGCCTGTACTTCCCGCACATCCAGCTGACCGACCCGCTGACCGGCCGGCTGCGCTCCTTCCCGCCGTCCGGCGCCATCGCCGGGGTCTTCGCCCGTACGGACGCCGAGCGCGGCGTCTGGAAGGCACCCGCGGGGACCGAGGCCCGGCTGGCGGGTGTGCGGTCGCTGACCGTGCAGCTGACCGACCGGGAGAACGGGCTGCTCGGCCCGTTGGGCGTCAACTGCCTGCGTACGTTCCCGGTGGTGGGCCCGCTGGTGTGGGGCGCCCGCACGCTGGAGGGCTCGGACGCCCTGGAGAGCGAGTGGAAGTACGTGCCGGTGCGACGGCTCGCGCTGCATGTCGAGGAAAGTCTCCACCGCGGTCTGCAATGGGTCGTCTTCGAGCCGAACAACGAGCAGTTGTGGCAGCAGATCCGGCTGAACGCCTCGGCGTACCTGCACACGCTTTTCCGGCAGGGGGCCTTCAAGGGCGGGACACCGCGCGAGTCGTACTTCGTGAAGTGCGACAAGGACACGACCACCGACGCCGACATCGAGCACGGAGTGGTCAATGTGCTCGTCGGCATCGCGCCCGTCAAGCCCGCGGAGTTCGTGATCGTCAAGATCCAGCAGATGGCCGGACAGTTCGAGATTTAGGAATCCGAAGGAAAACGATGGCTGAGTTTCAGATCAACGCCCATCGCTTCGACCCGTACAAGAACTTCAAGTTCCTGGTCCTCTGGGACGGTCGTACGGTCGCGGGCATCAGCAAGATAAGCCCGCTGAAGCGCACCACCGAGGTGGTCAAGCACCGGCACGGCGGGGACCCCAGCTCTCCGCGCAAGTCGCCCGGCCGCTCCGAGTTCGAGGGTGTGACCCTCGAGCGCGGTGTCACCCACGACCCCGAGTTCGACCGCTGGGCCAACAAGGTCTGGCAGGTGGGCGCGGGGCTCGGCTCCGAGGTCTCGCTCGCCGACTTCCGCAAGGACATCGTGGTCCAGGTCCTCAACGAGGCCGGCCAGGTGGCCGTTTCGCACAAGCTCTACCGGGCCTGGCCGAGCGAGTACCAGGTGCTGGGCGAGCTGGACGCCAACGCCAACGCGGTCGCCATCCAGAGCCTCAAGCTGGAGTGCGAGGGCTGGGAGCGGGACTACGAGGTGCCGGAGCCGACCGAGCCGTCCTTCACCCACCCCGTCTGAGCACAGGACGGCCTGAGGTATGGCGCACACGGGGCCCGCCGGGCCGGCGGAACTGCTGGCCACCTGGGAAGCGGGACTGGCTCACCAAGGTCCCGGCCGCGCCTTGTTGCTGCACCGGACCGCCCGTCCGGAGGCCGGCACCGACGAACTGCTGTCGATGCCGGTCGGCGAGCGCGAGGCTGATCTGTTCGCACTGCGCCGCGCGCTGTTCGGCGAGCGGATGCAGGTGCGGACGGAGTGCGGTGCGTGCGGCGAGGCGATGGAGTTCGACCTCGACGCGCGGGAACTGGCCGACCGCCCGAAGCGGTTGGACGGTCCACTGCGAGTGGAGGAGGGCGACTGGGTGGTCGAGTTCCGGCTTCCCACCGTCGCCGACCTCGCGGCGGTCGCCGCTTCCGCTCCGGACGCCGCGGAGTCCCGGCGGCTGCTGGTCGCACGCTGCACGCTCTCGGCCGTACAGGCCGGGGAGCCGGTCCCCGCGGACCGGCTCCCCGACCTGCCCGAGCCGGTGCAGCGGCGGCTCGCCGAGGCCGCCGAGCGGGCCGACCCGGCAGCCGCGGTGACGCTGAACGTCGCCTGTCCCGAGTGCGGCGAGGCCACGCCGGCCGAGCTGGACATCGCCTTCTACCTGTGGACCGAACTGGACGCCTGGGCACGCGATGTGCTGCTCGACGTCCATCTGCTCGCCACCGCGTACGGCTGGAGCGAGCCGGAGATCCTGGCGCTCAGCCCAGTGCGGCGCCGCTACTACCTGGAGCTGTGCGCAGATGTCTGACTACTTCGACCGGCTGCTGGCACGGCACGCCCCCGCGCCGGCGGCGGGCGGCGCCGACGGCCCGGCGCTCGTACGGCCACGGCTGCCCGGCCCGTACGAGCGGGTCGAGGCGCTGCGCTCCGAGGCGGCTCTGCCGGACGAACCCGCGCCCCTGCTCCCGGCCGCACCCGGCCCTGTCCCCGGCGAGGGCGCCGTGATCCGGCACGAGCGTGAGATCAGGACCGACCGCCACACCGTCATCCGGACGGAGACCGTGCCGCGCGGCGAGTCGGACCCGCCTGCCACCGACAGCCCCCGGCGCGAGGTTCCGCTGCTGCGGCCCGCCGCGCCGGTGTCCCCCGGGCCGCGTCCGGCCGGCGATGCCCCGCGCTCCGAGCGGCGGGCGGCGGCATCGGCGGCGCCCGGCGCGCCCGCATGGACGGCGGCGCCCCCCCCCCCCCCCCCCTCGCTGCCGTGCTCGGCGGGACTCAGCCGAGGAAACCGCCGTAGTAGCCCCCGACCTGCTCGTGGTACGTGGCGTCGGTGGTGTGCTTGTCCTTGTCGAACTCCGGAGCGTTCTTGATCTCGTCCTTGGTACGAGCGACGAAGATCGTTTCGACTGCCGTGTCGACGCTGGTGACCGTGCCGGCGGGTAGCAGGACATGCTTGCCGAAGATCCAGGGGCCGGTATCGACGACGATGTATGCGGAGCCGACCTCGTCGGACTGCTTGTCGACCTTGCCGATGCTTCCATCGGTCGCCTCGACCTTGAACCCGGTCAGGTCCGTACCGTGCTGAAGGTTCGTCGTAGCAGCGTAGTTCCACATGTTCGCAGTCATGGAAAACCCTTCCAAATTCTCGGTGAAATGAATGCGAGAAAGTCGTCGTTCAACCTCTCCGCTGCACCGGGTACCCGGCTCTCAGGTCTCAAACCCCTGCACTGGAACATCTCCTGACCATGCGTTCGGTGATTGATTCAACAGCAGTAACGCCACCCTCTTCTGCCACCTCTTTCGCGACCTCTTCTACCACCGGCAGCGGCCCACTTGTTCGTCGGTTCATCCGCGGGGTAGCCGGAACGACATCCAACGTATGCCGATATCCGAGGAGACCTCGATGAGCGCGCGTGAGAAGGCCAAGGCCAAGTGGGACCAGGCCAAAGGGATGGCCAAGGAAGCCACCGGTCGCTCGGTGGGCAATGAGCGCATGACCGCCGAGGGACGTGGTGAGCAGAGCAGGGGCGACGTACGCACGGCCGCCGAGAAGGTCAAGGATGCGTTCAAACGCTGAAATCCGCAGGCAGGTGCGCGGGGCCCGACCGATTACCGTTCGGGCCCTTCGCTCTTTTCTGCGCATCCGTGTGCAACAACCCATTGCCGTCGGGCTTCCCGCGTGTGTAAATCGAGCTCACGGGCAGATTCGTCGGCGACGGGAAAAGACTCGGCGAGGGAGTGGATATGATCATTGGCGTTGTCATAGTCGTGTGCGTTGTGCTGGTCGTTCTGGGATTTCTGGCTCCGAAGTTGTCCAACCGCCCGCAGCGGGGAGCGCAGCGGACCCTGGGCGCGGGGGCTCGCGGTGCGGGCAAGGCACCGGGTCCGTTGGGCCGGTGGATGAGCAGGCCGTTCCACAGCAGCAACCGCGCGGTGGGCCGCAGCGGGCGCGCCGGCCGCAAGGGGCGCTCGCGTCTGCCGTTCTGAGATTCGCCGCGTCTCGGTTCCGCAACCGTGCGGAGCCGATGGAGGACAGCGTCCAGGTGGGCACGATCGACCTGATCGAGGCCATCGACCGGTTCGACCGCGGGGTGGATTCACCACCACCCTTCGTCATCCCCTGAGCTCACACGATCCCCTGAGCTCACACGCCGCGGCTTCTCCGGCTGCCGGCGGAGCCGACACGGGACCTGGCGAGGAGCATCGCCACGTCGTCCTGCGCCACGGAAGGCAGGAGACGGCCGAGGATACGGTCGCAGATCTCCTCCAACGGGAGGTCGCAGTCCCGCAATGCCTGAGCGAGCTGTTGCATGCCCTGGTCAAGGTCCCTGTCCCGGGACTCGATGAGGCCGTCGGTGTACATCACCAGCAGGCTGCCCGGGGGCAGGAGTACCCGCTCGGTCCTGAAGTCCTGTCCACCCGCGCCGAGTGACGGCCCCGAGGGGCCATCGAGGAACACGACCCTCCCCCGGGCGTCGGCCACGGCCGGGGGCGGATGGCCCGCCCTGGCGATCCGGAAGTCACCGGTAGCCGGGTCGTGGACGGCGTAGACGCAGGTCGCCATTTCGTCCGCGCCCAGATCGGCGACGGCGGCGTCCAGCGAGCGCAGCATCTCGTCCGGGGGAATGTCGTGGCGCGCCAACGTCCGTACCGCGGTGCGCAATTGCCCCATCACCGCCGCCGCATGGATCCCGTGCCCCATCACGTCCCCGATGACGAGCCCGGTCCTGCCGCCGGGCACGCCGATGACGTCGAACCAGTCACCGCCGACCTCGTGGTCGCTGGCGGGCAGATAGCGCCCGGTGAGCTCCAGCCCGGTCATCCGCGGCAGCGAGGTGTTCATCAGACTTCGCTGCAGAGTGAGGGCGGCGTGCCGCTGGCTGGAGTACATGCGCGCGTTGTCGATGTTCAGCGCCGCCCGGGCCGCCAACTCGTCGATGAGCACCTTGTCCTGCTCGCCGAACGGCTCCCGCTGACGGGTGCGCGTCACCACCACCGCGCCGAGCACCACGCCGCGGGCGACCAGCGGTACCAGCCGGGCCGAGCCCAGTCGGGTGCTCAGATAGACCCGCAGCCGCTCGTCCTTCGGATCGGGGAGCAGCGCGGCTATGTCGGGAAGGGAGAGGTCCATCGGGTGCCCATCGGCGATGACCTGCTCGTACACCGAGCCCGGCGGCACCTGGTAGGTCAGGTCCACCGCCAGTTCCTCCGTCGGGGCGGCCGGGTCGGTGTAGGCGACGGCGATCCGGCGAACCATGCCGTGCGCCGACGCAGCGACCTCACCGGGCGCGAGCACCTCGTCCAGCAGATGCACATCGGCCGAATCGGACAGCTGGGGCACGAGTACCTGCACCACCTCCTCCGCGGTCCGCCGCAGGTCCAAGGTGGTTCCCATCTGCGTACCGGCCTCGGCCAGCAGAGCGAAACGGTGCTGCGCCTGCTCGGCCCGGACCTGAGCCTGCTGCCCGTCGGTGATGTCGATCAGGGAAGCGATCAGTCCCAGCCGCCTGCCCGTGGTGCTGAGCAGCGGAGCGTATGAGCATGACCACGTACGGTCATGGTCGGGGTCGGCCGCCGTGCACCCCGTACGGCGGAAGTCCACCACCACCTCGCCGTGATCCAGAACCTGCCGCATCACCGTCTCCAGTGCCGCGGCGTTGACCCCGGGGGCGACCTCGGACACACGCTTTCCGATGTGGTCGGCCGCGGACACGCCGTTCATCCGCGCCAGCGCGTCGTTGACCCGCAGATAGCGCAGGTCGGGGCCGAGTATGGCCAGACCGATCGGGGACTGGGTGAACAGCCCCTCCAGTGCCGCCAGCGAGTCCCGCATCCGCAGCACCTCGGAGGTCTCCGCGGCGACGGCCATGAGGCCCGTCCGGCCCCGCGTGTCCGCGGCCGGGCAGATCCACATCTCCATTTCGACGAGGTGCCCGTCACGGTGCCGGACGGGGAGGCATCCGACCACCACCTCGCCCGCCTGGACCCGGCTCGTCAGCCGGTGGGCCAATGGCTGGTTGCGCTCGGGGACCAGTATCGGGATGCCGTACCGGCCCAGCAGCTCCTCCGGCGCGTAACCGAGCAGGTCCTGGGCGGCGAGCGACCACTGCTCGATACGCCCGTCCGCATCGGCCCTCCACAGCGCGAGCGGGAGCAGGTCGCGGAACACACCCGCGTACCCGACCGCGTCCTGTGACCGGTCCGGCACATCACTCGACGACTCGTGCGTGTCCACCGCAGTGACCTATCGCTGGCCGTGTGCTCTCCGCTTACTGGCCGCTCCTCCCGCGAGATGGTTCGACCGAGCGCTCCCGGCACATGAGCTGCCGACTCATGACCGGACAGCGTCCCCGGGGGGCGCAGAGTACGCATAAATCAGCGTATCCGAGGTCAGGAACGGACGAGCCGGCGAATGCGGTCCGCCCGGCGATGGGGCCCCGCCACTCCACGTGTTGGCGTGAACACCCTTGGGCACAGCCGGTCGTTGGGCCGGTGGGGAGCCGGCCGGCGGCGTGGCGGTATGTGGGGCACGGTGTCCCCCGAGGGGGCGACGTGGGGCCGGCATCCCCCGAGGGGGCGGTGAGGGCGGTGGCCAGTAGAGTTCGGCTCTGTCCCCTCCCGATCTTGAGGTATTCGGCAGTGAGCTCAGCAGCCCCCGCACCAGCAGTGACCGTCGTCGGGATCGGCGCCGACGGGTGGGGCGGGCTCTCCGTCGGCTCGCGCGAGGCACTGAGGGACGCCGAGGTACTGATCGGCGGGGAGCGGCAGTTGGATCTCCTTCCGCCGGAGTGCGCGGGCGAGCGCGTGATGTGGCCGTCGCCACTGCGGCCCGCCGTACCGGGGATCCTCGCGGCTCACGCGGGCCGCCGAATCTCCGTACTGGCCAGTGGGGATCCGATGTTCTACGGCATCGGGCGGGCCCTGTCCGAGGTGCTGGGCGCCGGGCGGCTCCGCGTCCTGCCGCACCCGTCGTCCGCCTCGTACGCCTGCGCACGTCTCGGGTGGCCGCTGGAGGACACCGAGGTGGTCACGCTGGTCGGCCGCCCCACCGCGAACCTCGCCGCCGCCCTGCACGACGGCCGCCGGCTCCTGGTGCTCAGCGCCGGCGCCGCGACGCCCGGCGAGGTGGCGGCACTGCTGCGCGAGCGTGGCTTCGGGCCGAGCCGGATGCACGTATTCGAACAGCTCGGGGCGGGGCGCGAGCGGCACGTCGAGGGCACCGCGGAGGACTGGGCGCAGCCGTCGGGTGATCCGCTGAATGTCATCGCGGTCGAGTGCCGCCGCGCCGACGGCGCTCTGCGGCTGGCGGTCGCGCCCGGACTGCCGGACGAGGCGTACGAACACGACGGGCAGCTCACCAAGCGGCATGTACGCGCGGCCACGCTCGGCGCGCTGGCACCCGCTCCCGGCGAGTTGCTGTGGGACATCGGCGGCGGCTCCGGCTCCATCGCGATCGAGTGGATGCGCGCGCACCGCTCCTGCCGGGCGGTCACGGTCGAGCGGGATCCCGTTCGCGCCGAACGCATCAGCAGCAATGCGCAGCGGCTCGGCGTACCGGCCCTGCGGGTCGTCACCGGCGCCGCACCCGAGGTGTTGGCCGAACTGCCCGCGCCGGACGCCGTGTTCGTCGGCGGCGGGCTGACGGTGCCCGGGCTGCTGGATGCCTGCTGGGACGCGTTGCCCACGGGCGGACGGCTGGTTGCCAACACCGTGACCCTGGAATCCGAGGCGCTGCTGGCCGACCGGTACCGCCGCCACGGCGGCGAACTGGTGCGGCTCGCGGTCGCGTACGCGGCCCCCGTGGGCGACTTCACCGGCTGGCGCCAGGCCATGCCCGTCACGCAATGGACGGTCACCAAAACCCGGTGAACGTCCCGTTTCCGCGTGAGGTGCACGCGGGCTTCCGGCCTGTACGCCAACTGGTCCTTGATGCGGGCGCTGTTGTGCAGGATTCTGAGGGACTTCCGAAACTGAGGAGTCGCGGCCTTGCGCGTGAACGGGGACACCGAACGGGACTGCATGGCCTGTGGGCTCATCGCCGGCACCGAGCCCTTGCCCGGCGGCACGGTACTCACAACCGACCGGTGGGTGGTTGAGCACTGCGTGGGGCCGCTGGGCCTGGGAACGCTGGTGGTCAAGCCCATCCGACACGTGGTCCACGTCGCCGACTTGGCAGCCGAGGAAACCGGTGAGCTCGGCCCGCTGCTCCAGCGGGTCAGCGCAGCGGTCACTACGACGATGAATCCGGAGCAGGTCTACGTCTGCCTCTGGTCCCATGCCGGCGCGGTGCCCGGTCATATCCACTTCGTCGTGCAGCCCGCCCTCAAGGACGATCTGGACCGGCACAGCGCCTACGGCCCGGCTCTGCAAATGGCCATGTTCGACGCCGGGATCGTTCCGGACGGGGCGGCCGTCGAGGAGGTCTGTGCCCGTCTGCGGAAGGCACTTGCCGCCCAGTAGCGCGGCGCCCGGCCGGTCGGGGGCTGCCCAGGCTCTGACCGCTCCTCTCGGCCCCTCCACTTGGCTGCTCGTCCTGGCCGCTCCTCCTGGGATTCAGCGAGCAGAGATCCCAAGTCGGCCGCCACAGAGGGTGATCGGGGCCCATCGGTCGTCGGCCCGTCCGTCGGCCCCTGGTGTGCCCCCGGCGGTTACCGGCTTCTCGTGGACGGGGTGGAGCCGGACTTCGGACCGTAGGCAGTCAGGAAGCGGTCGCGGAAGGTGTCCATCCGCGCGACCGGGGCCTTCGGGCCGGGCTTCAGACCTTCCTGCCAGCCCCAGCCGGAGATCCGGTCCATCACGGCCTGGTCGTGGGCGACGATCGTGATCGGTACGTCCCGGCCGAAGTTGCCTTCAGTAACGGTCGGGACGGGCTGGTGGTCGCCGAGGAAGACGAGCACGGTGTCGTCGTCGCCGTACTTCTCCACATAGGAGATGAGGCTGTTCAGCGAGTACTGGATGGCACGCCGGTACTCGGTTCGCACCTGGTTGGGGTCCTTCCACACCTCTTTGGGGTCCTTGCCCGCCTTTTTGATGGCGTTGTAGACCGAGCCGTCACCGACCTCGTCCCAGCCGATCATCTTGGGTATGGGCGCCCAGGGGTTGTGGCTGGAGGCCAGGATGATCTCGGCCATCAACGGCTTGTGGCCCGGCTTGCCGTGCTCCAGACGTTCGAAGGCGGACAGGCTGTACTGGTCGGGTACGGGCGTCCAGCTGAACTTGGGCCCCTTGTAACCGAGTTGCCGGGAGTCATAGATGTTGTCGAGGCCGTAGAACTTCCCCTCCGGCCAAGCCCGGGTGACGCCCGGCATGATGCCGACCGTCCGCCAGGCGTTGGTGCGCCGGAAGGCGCCGGTGAGGGTGAAGCGGTCGCTCGAGGTGAGGTTGCGGTAGCGCTGCTCGTTCTTGATCCACAGACCTGACGCGAACGTGGAGTGGGCCAGCCAGCTGTGGGCGCCCGTCGTCGGTGACGTGAGGAAGGCGCTCCGGGAGGAGAACCCGGCCGCGCGCAGCCGGCTGTTCCCGTCCGCGAGCACCGCGTCGACCTGCGATGCCATCTGCGGGTCCTGGAGCGCGCTGCGGCCGTAGCTCTCTATGAAGGTGAAGATGACGTTCTTGCCGCGCAGCCCGGTCAGCAGCTGGTCGGAGGGGGTGTCGCGGAAGGCGTCGACGGAGGCCGTCTTGGCGAACTCCCGCTCGTCCACCAGGCCCGCACTCACCTGATGCGCACGGTCGTTGACGCGCTCGGCGGTGCTCGTGGAAGCGAGGGGCACGCCGGCTATCTGCACGCCGAGCGCCGTGAAGGATATCCAGGCGGTCCCGAGTACGAAGGTGGTACGGGTCGCCACGGCGCTGTGCCGGACCATGAGATTGCTCAGGCGGACGACCGCCAGCGTCATGAGGACGAGCAGGGCCAGGACGAGGACCACGACCCCGATCACGGCACCGATCGCGCCGGCCTCGCCGACCGAGTCCCTGAGGAACGACTCGGCGTCGTCGAACAGGATCCAGTCGAGCACCGGGTCGAACGGCCGGTCGAGAACCGAGTGGAAGCCCATATCGAGGAGGTTCAGGATGGTCAGCAGGCCGAGGCCTGCCCCGGCGAGCACCGCCGCCACCCTCCTCGCCTTCGGCGGCAGGACGAGCAGCACGGCGGCGCCGAGGATTCCCTCCACCGGAATGCGCGCGAACGTGCTGGGCGTGAGGCGGGTGAGCTGGTTCGGCAGGAGGAGGGCGGAGAGGACCAGCGCGGCTGCCAGGGCCGTGGTCGCCCACGCCACGGCCCGCGCCGCGGCCGGGTACTTGTCCCGCCGGCCGCCGCCCGCGACGACCTCGTCCGGGTCGACGCCGGCGGCGCCACCTGCGGCGGCTTCTTCACGGGCGGCGGCGCCGTCACCTGGGGGGGCGCTGTCACCTGGGGCGGCTTCACGGGGGGACGTGCCGTCACCCCCTGCGGCGGCTTCCTCACGTACGGGCGTGCCGTCACCTGCGGCGGCGTCCTGTCCCGCGGCGGCGTCGTCCGGCGTGCCCTCCGGGGGGCCGTCCGGCGTCAGGCCCTCCTCCGTGGTTGCCTTGTCCGTATTCGGCGGCCGACGAGAGCTTGTGAAGGGCGACAACCCAAAGGTCCTTCCGTGCGAAGCCCGGTAGTGGCAAGGCGGACCAGGCTCGGGAGGTCGGGGCCGCCGTTATCCGTACGGCTTGTCGGCGGATTCCGTTCAATCACCGGGGTCACCCGCGCGGGAAGCGTACGCCAGTGCGGGTGAATGGGTCGGCGGAGGTCGGCCTCGAAATCGCCCACCCGGCGGTCCAGGACGGTAAGCAGGCCCCGGGAACGCCGACGGCCTTCCCTCCCACCCTCCCGGACCAGTGGAAACGCTCCCGAGTCAAGGCCATCCGTCACATGAAACGGCCACGGCCACGGCAGCGGCAGCGGCAGCGGCAGCGCAGCGGCGACGGGAGCCGCGGGCCGGGCTTCGTCAGAACAGTCCGTGCCACATCTGCTCGACGATCACGGACCACCAGTTGTCCGGGTCCTCCAGCGCGGTCGCGTCGATCGCGGCCAACTGCGCCTGGAACGCGGCGACTTCCGCACCCGCCGCCACCGGGTCCAAACCCTGCATCCCCTCGCGGGTCGTGGCGAGCAGCGCAAGGGAGCGGACGAAGGCGGACACCGACACGTTCACGCGACGGCCCTTGGCATCGCGCGGCGGGACCGCCCAGACCTGGCCGACCGGGCTCGTCATATGCGGCGGCGCGGTGCACTGCACCGTGATCGCGGACACCCCGTCGGAGCCGATACGGACATGGCCACCGAGAACCTCGAGAGCAATCTCGGTGGCCGCCGTGCCGACCTCCCGCATGTACGTCGCCATGTCGGTGAACAGACCGCCCGCCGGAGGAGCGTCCGCCCGGTCGGCCGTGAAGAAGAACGGCAGTTCAGCCGGGAGCCCCGCCCAGGTGAGCGTCCCCTTCGCTGCCTCGGGCAGCTGGGTGTGCGCCACGTCGTCGGCGTCGTGGCGCCGTACGCCCTCCGCGCCGAAGACCTCGGCGAGCCAGCGGCCGAGAGCCACGTCCCGTACGGGATCGGCAGGCGTGACATTCGCGGGCACGGGGACGCGGTGCGGAGCCGGCGGCGGCTGCTGGCCGGCGATCCGGTGCATCATCTCGACGTGCTGGAGCAGCCCGGCGATGCCCTCGGCACGCTCCTCGGGACGCTCACCGTAATTCTGCGTGCAGGAGAACTGGGCGTTGGGGAAGGCGTTGCGGAGCATCTCACCGGGGTAGCCGCCGGGGAGGAGGCTGGAGCTCAGATCGGTGTGCACGCCGACGACGTTCTGCGCGGGGACACCCATCCGCTGGAGTTCCGCCCACCCCTGGTACTCGGAGTGCGGCATTCCGGGGGCCGAGTTCCGGAAGAGGGTCGTCTCCTCGCCGTTGGAGGGGTCGACGAAGGTGAACACGGCGGTGTTGCCGGGGCCTGTGACCGGGCGCGCCTCGGCCGCGGCAGGCGCGGTGGCGCCGCCCCCGTGCTTCTGCTGGTACATCCGTACGACCTCTTCAACCGGCACAGACGGCCAGACGGTCAGCTCGCCCGACCGGCGGTCGACGACACCGCACGCGTTGCCGACCTCGGCGGGCGGCCGTCGCTGACCGGTCACCGGGTCGCGCTCGGGCGGCGGCGGCACGGCCCATACGACCCAGCCGAGGTCGAACTCGTGCGTGGCCACCTGGCGCTGCGGAGCCTGCGCGCCGTACGGGTTGAGCCATCGGTCGGCGATGGCGATGGCCTGCGCCTGGCTGATCAAGAGGGGACTCCTTCGAGACCTTCGAGGGGGTACGGGTGGCCACTGAGGGCAACTACGAGGCTATCGCTGATACGTGCGACAGGATGCGCAGGGCCTTGACCCCGCGCCCGGTGGCGACGAGCAGGACGCCGTCGGAGGAGAGGTCGGCGCCGGTGAACGGGGTGTCGGAGATCAGCGCTGCCACGACCTGCTCGCTTCCGCGGTCCCAGACCCGCAGGTAGTCGGCGCCGCGGCTGAACGCGAGCGGGGCGGCCGCCCGCTCGTCCTCCGAGGGGCGCAGGATCCGTTCCGGTTCGGACTCGTGGAGCAGCCCGGGCCGTACGAGAGCGTGGACGAGCACCGCTGCGCCGCCGCTCTCCGCGACGGGGCGGGCGCCCGGCGTGCCCTCGGGAACGACGAGGACGGCGACGGGGAGGGCGGCCGAGGCTTCCGGTTCCGTCGGGTCGGGGTCGCAGCTCGGGTCGGTTTGGACGCCTCCCGCGCCCGCACCCGCCCTGGGACCCGAATCCGGATCCGTATCCGAATCCGCCTGCCGGCCCGGCTGCGGGAGGCTGCCGACGGTCACGGCGCTGACACCCGGAACCGGGAGGCTCCACAGGGTGCGCCAGGGCAGATCGAGCCCGATCTCGTGCAGTGCGGCAGCATGTTCGGGCATGCCGTCCTCGACGAACGCGGTCTCGAGGAGGGCCGCGCGCATCGTGGCGGGTGCCTGGGTGCGGGTGAACAGCGGAGCCGAGCGCAGATAGGTACGGGCCGGCGCGGCGAGTGACTCCACCGGCACGGCTTCGACGGCCGCCCGCAGCACGACGGGGTCGGCGTGCACGAAGAGGCTGGGATCGGTGAGGAGTTGGGGCAGTAGCCCGGCGTCGAGTGTGTGTCCGGCGATGTAGTCGCGTACGTACGGGTCGGCCTTGGCCCAGTCCTGTTCGGGGACGGCCTCGAGCAGCGCCATGGCGATCTGCGTCTGCGCCGCGTGCACGTCCGGCAGTCCCGCACGGATCTCCTCGGCGAGGCCGGGGTGCAGCAGGCGCAGCAGCGTACGGTCGTCGTCCTGCTCCACGGGCTGGACGAACGGTCCGGCGAGCGTCATTCCGCCCGCTATGGGCTCGCTCATGTCCGCCCCGGCGACGGCGTTCGCGAGGCGGCCCCACAGCTCGACCGGGAGCCCGTCGCCCTCGGCGAGGGCGAGCGGGGCGAGTATCAGCCGCAGCGTGCGGGGATCCGCGCCCAGTCGTCGGGCGTGCAGGTCGACCGCCTCCCCGACGCTGCTGGGCAGCAACGTCGCGTCCGCCGGATCGAAGCCGTCCGGGTGCAGCAGGATGCCGTTGACGGCGAGCTGGACCGTCAGCCGGCTGCCGGGACCCGCGGCCGCGCGGTGGGCGATGGATGCGGCGAGGGCGTGGCGGGCCTCCGGGTCGGCGGTGAACGGCAGCTCCGGAGCGCCGAATCGGGGATCGAGCACCGCGTCGGCGTGCAGGACCAGACCTTCCGGGTCGGCCCACTCGGGCTCGTCGAGGTCGATGATCTGCACGACGCCGGACGGCGATCCGGCGGCGAACGCGGCCAACTCGGCCGCGAGCGGGCGCGGTACGTCGACCAGGAGCCGTACGGTCTCGGTGGCGGCAAGGGGCTTCAGGACCTCCCGTACAAGCCGCGCCGGCTCCCCGGCGGCTCGTACCGGCCCGGCCCGGTCCACATCGGGAACGACGACGGTCACGGGCTCGGCGCGGGCGGCCAGTTCGGCGTACACGTCCTCGGTACGGGCGGCTTGCGACCCGAAATGGTCCGCGAGCACCCAGAGCACCTGAGCCGCCGTCAGGCCTTCCGGGCCGGGCACGGCCGGCGCGGGGAGCTCGGGCGGCACGATCGTGGGATCGAGCTCGTCCAGTGGCAGCTGCTTGCGAAACTCCGGGTCACAGAGCATCAGGAACCCGGTGAGCAACCGCGAACAGCCGCTGCCCGGACTCCCGGTGAGTACGAGGACGCGCGGTGCGCCGGGCTCCTGCGTCCGCCATGCGGCGAGGGCACGCAGCGCGGCGGTGCGGCCCCCGATGTGAGGGTGCGGTGCGTAGCCGTCGGTCGAGTCGGTCATGGTGTCCCCCGTCCTCCGCCGTGGCGGACGTCAACCGTAGCCAACTGATCTTATGTTCGGCCGGGTGTGGTGCGTGGCCGGGGTCCTCGGCCGTGCTGCTGGAGGAGGGTCAGGGGCGGACCGGCTGCCGCACCCCTGACCGGACTCCCTGGCGACGTTCAGACGATCCGGCGTCGCAACCGACGCCGTCGCCGTCCCGGTCGAGGTGGGAGCCGTAGCCCGGCTCGCCGCGGTGGACGGGTGCCACGCCCGCGGCGCGCGCTTCGGAGCATTTCCCGTAGGCGACGGATCCGCCCCCGCCGCCAGTGCTTCCACCGCTGCCACTGCCGCTGCTGTCGTCGCCGTTGGCGGGCTGGGGCGGTGACCGTGGCCCGGGGAGGCGCCGAGCCGTACGGACCGGCCGCTGAGGCGGCAGCCCTGGGGACCGGCCGCTGAGGCGCCGGCCGGTACGGCCGATCGCCGTCGTTGAAGTCGACGAAGCCGACTTCCGGCGCCTGCGGTGCGGCCCGTGAGACCGTGGATCGTCGCCCGGCCGCACTCCGGCCATTCGCTCAACACGGCCTGAGGGGACGTGAGTTCATCGTGAATGACTTCGACCGCATTTTCGACCCTCAGTACTCCGCTGCAGACCTGTTCACCAACCGCGATGCCGAGAACCAGGCCTTCGAGCGCGGGCTGCTGCGACACCTGGAACGGCTGCTCGACGGCGGCTCCGTACTGGCTCGGACAGCGCGGGAGAACGTGCTCACCTTCTACGGGATCGGTGGGATCGGTAAGACGGAGCTGTCGAGGCGCCTGGAACGCTGGATCCTCGGCGAGCTCGGGGATCCCGGTGACTGGGGCGACGCACCGCGGCTCGACCAGCCGGTCAGGACGGTCCGGGTCGACTTTCACGGCAGCACGGTGGTCGGCGCTGCCGACATCGTGCTCTGCCTGCGGGCCGCCGTCGCCGACCTCGGCGGACGCTTCCCGGCGTTCGATCTGGGCCTGGCGGCGTGGTGGGCGTTGGCACGTCCGGGAACGGTGCTGCCGGATCTTCGGAGCGCGGGTGGATTCGATGTGCGGGAGCAGATCACGGACACCCTCAATGAAGTTCTCGCCGACGCCGGGGCACGGCTCGGCGTAGGGCCGCTGACCGTGCGTACGGGGATCCGGCTGGTCGACGCGGTCCGTACGCGCCGGCTGCGCAGCAGAACGCTGCGCGAGTGTGCTCCGTTGGCAGCAGTGATCGAACAGGCGCGTCTGGATCCGTCGCCGTACGTGGCGGCGACCCTGGCCGGACTGCTCTCCTGGGACCTGGAGAGGCTGGAGATCGGTGAAAGGCCCGTGGTGGTGGCGTTCGCCGACGCCGCCGAGTACATCCAGGGAGGCGACCGGATCCAGGAGCGGCTGTTCAACCGGATCGTCCATCTGACGCCCGGGGTGCTGTGGGTGGTCACCTCCCGGAAAAGTCTGGACTGGGATGCCGGCGCACTGACCGGGGTGCTGCCGGCGTCCGGTCCTCAGGTTTGGCCCGGTCTCCGTCTGGGCGAGCGGGCCGAACCTCACCAGCACCTGGTCGGCGACCTGTCGGACGCCGATGTCGATCGCTATCTGGCGGCGGCTTCCGGAACGGCCGGCAACCCGCACCTCGGCACCGAGGTGATCGACCGCATCAGGCGCGGCGCCCACGGCCTGCCCCTCTATCTGGACCTGTCCATGTCCATCGCCCGCGCTGCCGCCGACAGCCCGCTCGACCCTGTCGCCTTCGGCGGATCGCTGCCCGAACTGGTCACGCGGGTCTTCGCCGACCTCCCGGAGAACGAACGCGAGATCGCGCGGACCGCGAGCCTGATTCCCCGCTTCGACCCCGACCTGATGGCACGAGTGACCGGTGGGCTGTTGGGCGACGCCCAGCGCTTCTGCAGACGGTCACTCGTCAGCGAGGACAACCACCCGGTGTTCCCGTTCCGGCTTCACGACGCGGTCCGTTCGGCGATCGCCAACGAGTCCGTCATCCACCGGGGGGCGTGGGCGCCGACGGACCGCACGGCCCGCGCCGACACGCTGGTCGAAACCCTGCGGCAGCTTCACGAGGACGTTCTGGACAACGTCGGGCAGCGGCTCGACGTCCTGGAGCTCGTCGCGGGGCTCTGCGCGGCGCATGACATGCGGGCGCCATGGCTCCTCAAGGCGCTGATCGACCTGCCGGGGATGAGGCAGACCGCTGAACGGCTGCCGCCGCCGGCTGAGGACAACTGGATGGGACAGCTGTCCCGGTTCTTCGAGGGGTGGCGCGGCCGCACGGCACGTCAGCGGATCGACTACCTGGAGCGGTTGCTGACCGGCCCGTTACCGGACGACGTTCACCGGGTGGCCCGCCGCTTCCTCGCGTACGCGCACCGCACCACCGGCAAGAGCGACCTGGCCCTTCCCATCCTCCTGGAACTCCTGTCGGAGAAGCCCAAATCCGGGAGGGTGCGCTACCAGGTTGCCCGAACCCTGCACACCCTTGGTCGCTACGAAGCGCTGAGCGAGCACCTTGACCGCTATCCGCTCGATCCCGGCGCTGACCTGCGAATACAGGGGGACCTTGCCCACGATCGCGGAGAGATGGCGGAAGGGATCGCCGGCCCCGCAGGCCGCGCCGGCTACCTGCGGTCCGTCGGACAGCACCGCGTCTCTCTGGAGAACGATGCGATCGCCTTGTGGCGAGCTGCGCTCGTCGGACGTACGACGGTCGCTGAATGTGATGCGGCGATCGCCGAGGCCGACCGCTATGGCATGTGGCTCAATATGCGGACCGCGCTGGCGGCGAAGGTCTTGTGCCTCGCAGCCGATGACCATGATGCCGATGGTGTCCTTACGGAGGTGACGGCGGTGGTCAACGCCTCGTCCGGCTTCCGCGGTTGGCGGGAGTGGACCTCCGGCCTGCTGCTCGGCCTGCGACGCGACGACCACCGCCGCATCGCGGAAATACGGGAGGAGTGGGACAGGGCGGCGCGATCCTGGACACCGAACTACCAGGTCGTGGACCGGCTGTTCATCTTCGCCGGCTACCCGCCGACCTACCCGCCGTCGTGGATGAGTGGCATCGGCAGGAGCCTGTCCGACATCGACCGGCGCTGGCACGAAGCCATCGGAGCCTTCGTCAACCGCGCCTCCACCCTCTCCTGACGCCGCGAGCGCGTGGCGCCGTCGCCCGCCGGTCCCGGTGGCGGGCGACATCGCCGAGGGGATCGAACGGGCCGGCGTCGGTCAGCTGCGGTCGTAGTGGCTGCTGTACTTCGTTGCGGCCCCAGCGCTCCCTCACCGAAGGGCACTTCACGCCTCACCAGCTAAAACTCAACGGCCGAGATCGGAATGACAACGGCTTCTCAAAGAGCGTTTTGTCCCGGCTGGAGTATTTGGTGATGCTCCATGGGGTGGGTCGGTCTGGGATCGCTGGTACAGATGCGCTTGACGCCGTCTCATGTGACAGGTGGCATTGTGGATCAGCCCGTTTTCGTCGAATCGCTCCTGTCTGATCCCAAGGCGCCCCTGCTTAGCTCC